>JAFLJZ010000022.1 GCA_022712775.1 Sulfurimonas sp. | reverse complement strand
TTGTTTTTAAAAATATCAGCAACACTACTATTTTGCTCTCGCTCAATCAGACTGTCAACATCCATAAAATTTTTATGAATCTGTCTCGCAAGAATTTTACCCACAGCAGTTTTACCACACCCCATAAAACCTATTAAGACTATGTTATCGTACACCAATGTATATCCCCTCGAGAACTATTTTTTTGAAGTAAATTTTAACTTTTTCTCCATTGCGATAGCCTCATCTCTACCATATACAATGATATTTTTATCAACTTTAATTTCACTTTTTGATATTTTATTAGGGTAATCAACAAAATTTAGAATGTGCTTGATACAATTAGTTCTTGCTTTTTTCTTATTATCACTTTTTACAATAGTCCAAGGCGCATGTTCTGTATGTGTAGCACTTAACATCATAAATTTTGCCAGTGTATATTCATCCCATAGTTTTTGTGATTCTTTATCAACTGGAGATAATTTATACTGCTTTAAAGGATCTGTTTCTCTAGCCTTAAATCTTTTTTCCTGTTCAGTTTTAGATACTGAAAAATAAAACTTAAAAATTTTAATATCTTCATCTACAATCATATTTTCAAACTCTGGAGCATCTTTTAAAAATTTATGATGTTGTCTCTCTGTACAAAACCCCATAACAGGTTCAACCATGGATCTGTTATACCAACTTCTATCAAAAATAACTATTTCACCCGCACTTGGAAGATGCTGTACATATCTTTGAAAGTACCATTGTGATGATTCTATATCACTAGGCTTTTCCAATGCTACAACTCTTGCACCCCTAGGGTTTAAATGTTCCGTAATTCTTTTGATAGTACCACCCTTACCCGCGGCATCACGACCTTCAAAAATCATCAATATTTTAAGGCCTTTATCTTTTACATGATTTTGAAATTTAAGAAGTTCTACCTGAAGCCTTGCTAACTCTTTTTCATAGACAAGTGTTTCTTTTTTTACCCAAATTTGAACTTTATTGTTTTTGTTTTTTATTTCTTTGTTTTTCATTTTTTTAGCTCCATTAACCTATAAATTTACCGGTACTTGTTATCTGTGCATCCATAATCTCTATCTCTCTCGCTCCCGAGATAACTACTTCAGGATTCAGTGCATAATCAATATTTTCATCTCTTCCTTCATAATCAACAGCGTTAAGTATTACCTTTAAGGATTCCAATCTAGCTTTTTGCTTATCTTTAGAACGAATAATTGTCCATGGAGCATTATGTGAATGTGTTTGTTTTATCATATTGTATTTTGTCGTTGTGAAATCATCCCATCTTTCTTGAGCCTGCATATCTATCTCGCTTAATTTCCACTGTCTTAGGGGGTCATTTTTACGTCTATCAAATCTTCTAGCTTGTTCATCCTTTGTAACACTATAATAAAGTTTCACTAAAATAATTCCTTGACGAACTAAATCATTTTCAAAACCTTTTACCCCATTCATAAAGTCTTCGTACTCACTTGGTGTACAAAAATTAAAAACAGATTCAACCATAGCTCTATTATACCAACTTCTATCAAACAATACTATTTCACCACCTCTTGGAAAATGTTGTATATATTTTTGGTAAAACCATTGTGATTTTTGCTCTTCGGTTGGTTTACCTAAAGCTACAACACGATAATGTTTTTCATCCATGTAGCGCGTTACTCTTCTAATCGTTCCACCTTTTCCAGCTGCATCTCTTCCTTCAAAAAGAATAATCATCTTTTGATTAGTATTTTCAAGATATTTTTGTAGTTTTATTAACTCAGCTTGATAAGGTTTTAAACTTTGTTCCTCATCTCGTTTTTGTTCTGCTTTATTTTTCGACTTTTTTGCTGCTTTTGATTTTTTATAACCATGTATCAATTCACCTAAAGTGACATTTTTTCCATCTATATCAAAAATATTTTGTTCCATTTTTTTCCTTCGATTTTATCTTCGTATTCTTTAATTGTACTCCTTATGTACTTGATGTTTTCTTCAAATTAAAAAGATATTATAAAGAATATTACACTACAATCACTTATGAAAAGAACGAATGAACTCCTGACAAAAGACATCAAACAATTAATCATTCAAATAGCAATACCTTCAAGTATAGGAATGTTCTTTAACACTATGTACAATGTAGTAGACACTTTTTATGTAGGTCAAATATCTACACAAGCTATCTCTGCTCTTACCTATAGTTTTATGGTATTTTTTATGCTTTTATCTGTAAGTTTTGGCTTGTCATCTGCGATAACTGCCTATGTAGGTGGAGCACTCGGCAATCATAAGCAAAATATGGCACGCATTTATGTATCAAATGGGATTAGTTTATTTATTCTTATTGCTTTTATTTTATCAATTACGAGCTTGTTACTTTTAGAATATATATTTCTCTCAATGGGTGCATCTGGCGAAGTCTTAGATTATGCACTTGAGTATACATATATAATTCTTATCGGGATATTTCCTATGCTTATTGGTTTGGGTGCAAACTCAGTTTTACTAGCGCTTGGGGATACTAAAAGTTATAGAAATATTTTGATAATAGGATTCATTTTAAATGTAATTCTTGATCCACTATTTATATATGGTTTTTATTTCATACCAGCATTTGGACTAGGTGGTGTAGCAATTGCAACTGTATTGATTCAGTACATTACACTTATTTATATGCTGTATAAACTTTATAAAACAAATCTTTTTGATACCTCTTTATTTTTTAAATCTGCTCCAAATATAAAAGCCTTTAGACATTTATTAGTCCAAGCTATTCCAGCTAGTTTGAATATGCTTTTAATGTCTTTTGGAAGTATGATTGCAATGTACTTTGTATCTACATATGGATTTAAGGCCGTTGCTGCATTTGGAATAGGATATAGAGTTGAACAAATCATTTTACTTCCAATGCTGGGATTAAATACCGCCGTTATGTCCATAGTATCAAATAATTTTGGTGCTAAAAATTTTAATCGAATAGATGAAGTTATACATAAAGCTTTAAAATA
>JAFLJZ010000021.1 GCA_022712775.1 Sulfurimonas sp. | reverse complement strand
CTTAGCACTCATCGAAGATATGCTCTCATCTGCAAATGAAATACTTGATACCACTGGTAAACATAAGGTACTAAAAAAGGAAACAATCTCTAACCTAGCCTATATAGAAGAACTTTTAGGCTTTGGGGTTAAAAATCCTTTTGAATATTTTCAATTTGGAATGGATGAGACTACAAAAAACAAAATAGATACACTTATAGAATCACGTAATGCAGCAAAAAAAGAGAAAAACTTTGAAGCCTCTGACAAACTCCGTGATGAGATTTTAGAGTTTGGTGTTAGTATCATGGATACAGCGCACGGAACTTTTTGGGAGAAGGTTTAAGTTATCAAATATTTATTTTTATTTCTTCTTATTTTCACTTATGTAAATGCAAAGATAATTGCAGAGATTCCTGAGGCATCTGGAATCTGTTATATACAAGTTTCTAAGGAACTTATTGTTGTAAATGATGAGGGCTACATCTATAAACTAAGTACTAAGGGTAAGATTCTCAAAAAAAAATACCTTGGTAACTATGACTTTGAGGGTGTAACAACCTATAAGGGTAACTTACTTCTAGCAGTAGAAGATAAAAATGCTGTCTTTATTGTAGATTCTAATAGCTTTGAAATAATCAAAAAAGTAAAAATAAAGAAACACAAAGATGTAAAAAAATCAAAAAACAATGGAATTGAAGGTATCGCTGTAGTCAATGGTAAAGTCTACCTATCACACCAAAAATCTGGCTTTTTTAAGATAGCTAAACTCACAAAGAAAAAAACGAAAATCAAACAAGTTTATCCACTCAAATATAATGACCTTTCAGGACTTACTTTCCATAACGGTTTTTTGTATATTCTAAGTGATGAGAACGACCTTCTAATTAAGTATGATATTAAGAAAGAAAAAATTCTAAAAACTACACAACTTCCTTCATCAGACCAAGAAGGAGTTTGTTTTGATGAGAAAGGAAATATCTATATCGCCGATGACAAAGGCTATGTTCACAAATACGAGGTACCCCTTGAGGGTATAAAGCAAAGAGATTAGAACTATAATGACTATACAAGAGATATTCCAACACCTAAAATTACAGCACGATTCTTTAAGCGATGAGTTTAAAAGATTATTTCATGGACGTGGTGGTCTTTTTGAAGGATGGAAGCACATTACAATAGATTCTATTGATGAGATTTTAAGTGTCGCTTTTTATTTTGAAATCAAACAAGAAAAAGAGCTTTTAACTATGCTTAAGGAGTATATAAACACAAGTCGGCATACAAGTATAGTTTTACAAAAAAGATACCTTAGAGGAAGTCCTAGTGAAGTTTTAGTTGGAAGTATCGCTGATGAACTTTTTGTTTTAGAAAACGGCATGAAAATAAAACTCAACCTTCTCTCAAACAGAAACTCTGGCTATTTCCATGATATGAAAAATGGAAGAGTTTTTGTAAAAGAAAATGCAAAAGATAAATCTGTCTTAAATCTCTTTTCATATACTTGTGCCTTTAGTATAGCTGCTAAAATGGGTGGCGCATCAAAGTTATCAAATATCGACATGAGCAAGGGTGCATTAAGTACAGGCAGAGCGAACCATCATCTTAATGACTTAGATATGAAAGGAATAAGCTTTCACCCATATAACATTCTCAAATCTTTTTCTAGAATCAAGAAAAAAGGACCCTATGATTTAATCATCATTGACCCACCTACTTTTCAAAAAGGGAGTTTTGAAGCAACAAAAGATTATAAAAAACTTATAGGGAAACTTCCACAAATTGCCTCTGAAAATTGCTTACTTTTAGCCTGTTTAAACTCGCCAGACCTAGATGTAGATTTTATAAAGCAACTCATAAAAGAGTTGGCACCAAGTTTTAAATTTGTAAAACGATTGGAAAATGTGGAAGAATTTGCAAGCGAAGATGAAGAAAAAAGTTTAAAGAATCTCGTTTTTCAACGAGAAGAACTTTAAAAACTTAGTAACTCTTAATAATTTGAGAGATTAAGGGAGCTGCGTATTCTCTTTTGAAGATTTTTCGTTGTTCTGTGTTAAGAACTGCAAATACATACTTGTAGAGAGCTGCTCTTGCTGCAACCGCTGCAATATATTTTTCACTCATCTCTTTTACAAATCGTTTTTCATCAAATTCAGTACCTATAAATGAATCAATTGGAAATATTTGCATCTTTTTAACCTTAACTATCGTTGCTTCGTATGCAGCGATTCCTTCAGCTATTTTTTTTGTTTGTGCAGCACTTAAACCTGTTTTACTCACTGCAGTTACTATCTTGCTTGATGTAGACTTTTCATATTTACAAGATTTTGAACCATGACCTTTAGGACAGGCTAATAAACTTGTACTTAAAACAACTGACAAACCTAAACTAATTAATATTTTTCTTACCATAATAATACCTCTTTATAAGCTAAACTATAAAATAATCATATCATAAGAAAAGACAATACCTAGCAATAAGTCGTATATAAAAATAACTTATTTATAATAATCAGCTAAAAGTCCATTTTTTACTGTAAAGTCCTATTAAAACACTTAAAAATCTTTTCATTTTGTTTCTCCGAAATTAATTTACATATATCTTAACATTATTTTAGTATAATCTCTACCATCTTATAAAAGGCTCTTTTTTACTAATGATAAACTATAATTCCATAAAACCCTTACTCTTTAAACTCCAGCCAGAATCAGCACACCATTTAGCTGAAACTGTTTTACGCTTACCAAATATTTGTCAAATTCCATTTAACCCATTTTTAAAATCTCACTTTATTACTGATGATATTTTAAGCCAAGAAATTTTTGGTCGTACTTTTTTAAACCCTGTTGGTCTTGGTGCTGGTTTTGATAAAAATGCAACTATGATTCGAGGTATGCAAATACTAGGATTCGGTTTTACAGAAATCGGAACAGTTACTCCAAAACCTCAGGTTGGAAATCCAAAACCAAGAATGTTTCGTCATATCGAAGAAGAATCTATTCAAAATGATCTGGGCTTTAACAACGCGGGAGCTTACAAGGTTATAAAAAGACTTAGACAGCGTTTCCCTTTTACAACTCCTATAGGTATCAACATCGGTAAGAATAAACTAACACCTGATTCTGAGGCTATTAACGACTATACGCATCTTATTAAGTCTTTTGATGGTTTAGGAGATTACTTTGTTATAAACATCTCTTCACCAAATACTCCGGGTCTTCGTGACTTACAAAACGAAGCCTTTATAACACAACTCTTTAGCGAGGCAAAGGCACTTACAAAAATGCCTATCCTACTGAAAATCGCTCCTGACATGGCGATAGAAGATGCTGTAACACTTACAAAAATGGCAGTTGAAGCTGGTGCTGATGGAATCATTGCTACAAATACTACTGTTGATTATTCTTTAGTTAAATCACCTAAAGACATTGGTGGAATTAGTGGTGCGGTACTAAAAGAGAAAAGTTTTAAAATCTTTGAAGCTATCGCTAAAGAGCTTTACGGTAAAACTCTTTTAATTTCAGTTGGTGGGATAGATTCTGCTGAGGAAGCGTATAAAAGAATTAAGGCTGGTGCTTCTTTAGTACAGATTTTAAGTGGTCTTGTTTTTCATGGTCCAGATATGATTATGAACATCAATAAAGAACTTATAAAACTTCTAAAAGCCGATGGATATAAAAATATCACTGAAGCTATTGGCGCGGATAGAAAATAATGAGAAGATTATCTAGCTTACTTATCATTTCATCATTATTACTTGGAAGTTCAACATCCTATATAGAATATAAAAATACACCTACAAAAAAAATCAAAACTAAAGCGAGTGAAATACATATCATGCCTTCATCATTACCAAAATACGAAACAAAAACTTTAAAAAATGGACTAGAGATAGTTGTGATTCCTCTTGAGAACTCAACAAACGTAATCAGTACTGATATTTTCTACAAGGTAGGAAGTAGAAACGAAGTTATGGGTAAAACTGGAATCGCTCATATGCTTGAACATATGAACTTTAAATCTACAAAAAATCTTCCAGCTGGAGATTTTGATAAAGAGGTAAAAGGAATGGGTGGAGTAAATAATGCTTCAACTTCTTTTGACTATACACACTACTATATCAAATCAAGCACGCAGAATCTTGGAAAATCTCTTAATCTTTACGCTGAACTTATGCAAAACTTAAATCTTAAAGACAAAGAGTTTCAACCTGAACGTGATGTAGTTGCAGAAGAACGTAGATGGAGAACTGAAAACAATCCAACAGGCTACCTTTACTTTGCTCTTTTTAATGCTGCTTACGTTTACCATCCTTACCATTGGACACCAATAGGTTTTATGAATGACATTCAAACATGGACGATTGATGACATTAAAGACTTTCATAAAACATACTACCAACCAAATAATGCGATTCTTATCGTGACCGGTGATGTAGATGCAAAAGAAGTATTTAAAAAAGCTAAAAAAGAGTTTGGTGGGATTAAAAATAAAGTAGAGATTCCAGAATTTAAATTTGTTGAACCAGAACAAGATGGTGCAAGACGCTCTATGATTAAAAGAGATAGTGAAGTTGAGATTGTTGCTATCACTTTTCACATTCCAGACTTTAAAGACCCAGACCAAGTAACACTCAGCGTTATGAGTGAGATTCTATACTCTGGAAAAAGTTCACGACTTTATAAAAGACTTGTAGATGAAAAACAAATGGTAAATA
>JAFLJZ010000221.1 GCA_022712775.1 Sulfurimonas sp. | reverse complement strand
AGCGTATTTGCTTCTGGACAATATAAAGTACAAGTAGTACACTTATACTCAGCACACTGATCTGAATTTACTTTTGCTACGTAATACATTTATATCTTCCTTATACTTTTAGTCTAACGATTAAGTCATCGCCAGAAATATCTACAGTTGCTGCCATTTCGAATGTTTTATTAATAACATTCATATTTGCTTCAAGTAATTGTTCTTTTTTCTTGAATTTTTTCTCGATAGCAGAATCTAGAGCGGCAGTACCACCAGAAGCAACAAAAGAGTTTCCAAGGAATCTTTCTCTTACCGCTTTTTCAATGTGATCAGTATTTACTAACTTAGTAAGACCAAGAAGCATACCCATCATTGCCATATTTGTTGCAAGTTCAGTACCAGCAATGTCAAGTGCTAACTTTGTAGCATCAAATTGAACAACTGTTGCATTTAAGTCATCAAGTACTTTACAATCTTCTTCTGAAAGAACATCTTTATCAGTATTAATGATAATTAATGCATTTGGCTTAAGACCTGTATAAAAAGGCATTGTATATGATTTACCATGTGTAACAACTTGTCCGTGGTAGATCATAATAATATCTGGATAAATTACTTCACCAACTTCGTAAATTGGATCAGTTGAAGCTCTAACATAAGCCTCAACTGGTGCCATTCTTTTCTCAGAACCAAAAAATGGTACTAATGATGCATATTTACCTGCATTATCTAAACATGAACCGAGAATGTGAGCAGTGGTAACAACACCTTGTCCACCAAGCCCAGAAATTCTCATGTTATATCTTTGTTTTTCAGCCATATTAGTTTACCTCCGCTGCCGCTTTTGAAGCTGCTTTTCTTGCTTTAGAAGCTGCTTTTTCTTCAGCTTCTACACGATCGATTACTTCTTTAGCTTCATCTGTCATATACTCTTCAAAAGCAAAACGAGTTTTCTCTTTGTCTTTAGCATCTTGAAATACATCTTCCGTAGGAATAGAGTACTCAATATTACATGAAGTATACGCATGAATAAATGTAGGACCAACTTCACGAGCTACAAAAATTGCACGTCTAATAATCTTAGCCGCTTTTTTAATGTTAGTTGGAGACATTCTTACAGTATACACACAACCAGCAGCTTGCGCTAATTTAGTTGCAGGCATTTTTTCAAAATCTTTACCCATTGGAGCCATCTTAAGGATAACACCCTTAGGTGACATACCAGATGATTGACCACCAGTATTTCCATAAGTTTCATTATCAAGCATGATTGTTGTGAATTTTTCACCACGAATCCATGAGTGCATAGTCATTGAGAAACCAATATCCATAGTACCACCGTCACCGGCAATAGTAATAACATCTTTTGTTTTATCAGGGAAACGTAATCTAAATGCACGAGTAAGACCAGAAGCCATTGCATTTTGATCACCGTAGTTACCATAAATAAAAGGAACAGCAGCTTGAGAAATCGCTAAACGACCACAACCAGCAGTACCAATAGTTACTGTTTCTTCCGGACATGGAAGAGAAGCAAAAATTAATCTAATATAGTAAGCCATCCAGCAACCAGAACACATTGGGTGTTCTTCAACTAATTCTTTAAACTGACCCATATTACCTGGACCTGCTTCATCTTGTGTTTTACCAAATGGACCGTAGTCAATTAGCTCAACATAATCTTTTGGCAAATACTTTTTAAATAGTGGTGCCGGTGTTATATATTTTAAACTCATTTTATCTCCTTATAATTTAATATTATGCTCAATACCAAGAGCTTCATAAATTTCAACCATAATAAGTTCTACAGGAAGTGTCATACCACCGTATACTCTTGGACCCTCAACAACAATACCACCATTAGGGATAGTTGCTTTAACTTCTGTACATAACCAACCAACAATATTGTGCTCAGGAACAATAATCGCCTTAGCATTTTTAACTGCATCTCTAATCTCTTGAGATGGGAATGGTCTGATTGCTTTAACTTTAATTAAACCAACACTTAAGTTTTCTTCTTGAGCGTATCTATGTGCTTCTCTAGCTTGTGCAGCAGCACAACCAGATGCAAGAATAAATACATCAGCTTCAGGGTTAATAACTTCAATTGGTCCACCAAGATATTCATAGATATACTTCATTGCACGTCTATTACAATCCCAGATCTCTTGTTGCCATACTGAGTGAATTAAATAACTCATAAAGTTTGATTTTTGAACTGGAGCATCTCTTTGAATTCTAGCTGGTGGAGTTTCATTATCCATAGCAGGAACTGGTGAAGCAACAGGATCAAAAGGTTTATAAACTAACTCTTCTGACATCATGTCAACATAACCTTTTGCATGTGTTACGAAGAAACCTTCTGTAGCAACAGCAACTGGAATATAAACATCAACTTTTTCTGTAATAGCAAATGCTGCAAGTGTGAAGTCAAATGTATCTTGCTGATTTTCAGCATGTAACATAACAGCACCTGAATAAAGCATATATGCCATTTCAAGATTATCAGGCTGAATTGATAAAGGAGCATTAATAACACGTGTTAAGATTCCTAGAACTGCTGGAACTCTATGCCCTGGCCATGAAACAATTGCTTCAAGTCCACGTAAAAGTCCTGGTCCTGATGTTGCTGTAAACAGACGAACACCTGCTCTTGAAGCACCTGCGATTGCAGACATTGTACCAAGCTCTTCTTCAGCTCTATAATACTCTTTAATGTGACCTTGAGCATAAACATCACCAACAAGGTGCATTACCTCTGACTGTGGTGTAATTGGATATGCAATTGCCATATCAACATTAGCTCTTTTAACAGCTTCTGACATTGCCTGAGCACCTGTAATAAAGTGTTGCTCACGTGGAGCTTCCTTTAACAGGTAGTTCATTTCTACTTCTTTTTTATTTAAAACTGGTCTTTTATTTGGACTCATCTATTTTCTCCTTATTCAACTTCAGTAACATGTTCACCTTTTTTTGACATGATGAGACTTCTATACTCTCCATAGTCAGCTGGTGATAATGCACTATAATCTTCTTTTGGTAAAGACGGATTTTCAGGTGGAAGAGTAGTTTTCCACTCAATTCCTAGTTTGTTTCTTTCTTCAATAACGATTTCTTTGAATCTAATAATATTTGATGCATGTAAATCTCTAATTGAAGCCATAGCTTCTTCATGTCCCATATAAGCACATAAAGCAATAGTATAACAGCTAGTACCAGCACGAATCATTCTAAGTGTAAGGTTAGCATAATGACAGTGAACACCAACGAAAACAGCCGCATCAATTTTATTATCTAAGATAGTAAGATTCGGGTGATTTGGATTAATTTCAGCTTTAACATCAATTTTTGGATATTTAGGTCTGTAATCCGGCATTGGAATGATTCTACAATTTGGAATTTCAGATGCAAGTTCTAAAATAGCTGCAGATTTTTCCGCAACATCTTCTTTCCAGTCCCATAAAACTTGTGGTCCAGGGAATATTGTTGGATTTTTCTTTGTAAGTAGTGCAACAGCGGCATCTCTCATTGCCTCTTCTTCACTTACTACATTTCCATAAAGTAGTGCTTGGCCTTCTGGCGCAAGTTCAACTCCCATGGCTGGTGCTGACTGTGGCATATACCCAGCAGGACCTTCTTCTATTATCTTTGTCATACGGTAACTCCTTATATTTAATGAAAAAGTTCTAAACAATACACTAAAAGTGCATAAAATAACTTTAACCTCAATACCTAGTAATTAATCTTAAAAACTAGCGATTAAAGTCTTAAGACAGAAAGTAAAGTATATTACATTCATATCTTTTCAGGGATATGGTATCCAATAAAGTCTTTAAAAACATTAAATTCCTTCCTTTGGAGTAAAATAATTGTTTAAAAAAATCCTTTTTGTAACACATTTAGAGGAGCTAAATATTTCCCAAAAATAAAGAAACATTTATATAGAACAACTACTTTTTAAACAATATATTTATTTTTCTTATAATATGTATAATTCTGAAAATTAAGGAACTAATTATGTATACAGTAGAAATGCAACACGAATGTGGATGTTTTAAAAAAAGTGAATATGCAAATAACAAATCATTTGATTTTCAAAAAGATGCTTACAATTATGCAAATATATTAGTAGAATTTATGTCTGATGAATTCTGTAATACACATCATTTCTTCGCTCAGAAAACTGATGATGATAATTTTGTAATTAGAGTGGTTGATAATCCTAATGCTGGGGCATGTAGTACTGGAAGTTGTGGTAGAGATACTGATGTATGGAGTCTGGAAGATAATGAGAGTGGAAATTGTAGCAGTGGTAGCTGTGGCTGTGAATAAACTAATTTAGTTATACTTCCAGCACTAATACTAGGAAATACTATGCTATACGATACAGTTGATAGAACTAGCGTTGAAAAAATGGTGCGTACATTTTATGCAATGCTCATTAAAGATGATGTTGTAGGCCCTTTTTTCATAAAAGCCTTAGGCGAAGATTTAAAAAATGACAAATGGTACGATCATTATAGAACGCTTGATAACTTTTGGTTGATGCTGATGAAAGGAGAACCAGGTTATTTTGGTGATCCTTTTGGACCACATGCATTTATGCGAATAACACCTGAGACTTTTGAGCGTTGGTTATTACGTTTTAAAGAACATGTAGATGCATATTTTATCCCAGAAATTGCTGATAAATTTTATAAAAAGAGTGAAATACTAGCCGATCAGTTTATGCAAAGACTTGAAATTGGTAAATATGAAAACGAAGAATATAAAGATTAAAAATATTTAGTTTATAAAAAGGAAAATAATGGAAACAGTAAATACACAATTAGAAAAATATGACAATTTTAAAGCTGCTCAACTTCGTAGCATTCAACAACTTTCAGATTCTACAAAGATTATTACTATTGTGATTCAAGATGACGATGGTGAAGATGTAGAGAGTGTAAATATAGAGTTTAAGGGTATCAATAGTTCAAACTTATTAGTAGACAGTGTCTTACCTTTTCTTGATATGATGAGTGGTGTTAGTATTATCAAAGAAAATGACTTATATGGATTTGCTATAGGAAAACATAGTGCTATGCTACACGTTCGTAGTGCACCATTATATATTATTGCTTCAGAAATTAAAATAGAAAAAAAGTAAAAAACTAACTTTTAGCTAAAAAAATCTTTTAGCTTATAAGTTATCCACTCTTCTTCTTTAGAATCTTCACTTACATAGATATAAATTCCTTCTCCATCTTCATCATTATGAATAAGAATCCCCTCATTATTTTTTGTTTTGTAATCTTCTAAAGATGCATACTCAGTATACTTTTTTTGAAGTACAAAACTTTGTAATGTTATTTCTTTTTCTAGGGAATAAAAGAGAAATCTATTTGAAGCTACTTCATCTATATTTACATCAACACTTGAATGAAGTTTATAAATTGTATAGCTAAAGTTTTCTAAAAACTCAGATATAAATTTATTTGTCCAGCGTACAATTTTTTTCATACATTTCTTCGTTTGGGGATCAGTATTGTCCCTATCTAAATAGGATGTATTGTAGTCTGTACAGATATTACTGTAATCTATGTTAATAGATATTTTTTTCATTTAAGCTTCTTTAATAACCTTAACTTCATTGCCAATAGCTAGACTACCATAGTCTAAAGGAGTTATAAAAAGACCACGTTTTCCAGCAATAAGTTCAGGAAGTTCAGGTGCAAATGAATATAAATAACGGTAGTCTTCACATGGACCAGTTACTTCAAAAAGCATTTCACCTATTTCGATAACTGAACCTTTACCTAGATGATAAAGATTAATATCTACATAAATATCTTCCATCAATAGTCCTCTTTCAAAAACAAGCTCTGCATCTTCGATAATGTCATAACTTTTTTTAGAAATCAGAACCATTGGGCGTTCTTTGCCATTTTCATAGTCTCGACTACCCATAATACCATTGTCATCAATATCCATATCATCAACACGCATACGATGACCTGCACGCATCATATCTGGCATAGTCATGTATAGAGTAAGTACTTTTCCACTTGTCATATTTTGTCCTTGATAGAAAATTTTGGAAATATTAGCATAATTTATCTGTTATTTTATTACTCTTTCAAATTAGAGAAATAAAATAAGTTACTTCTTTATTCTAAATGTAGGAACTGTTAAAAAATCAAATTTTTCAATTACAAGGTTTACATCGGCTTCTATAGCTTCACCAATAAATATCATAATTGATAATTCTTTATACTCGGGCAATTCCTCATAAGAAACATTACCAAAAGAATAATTTACAACAAGCGGGTTATCAACATCACTAACTTTTACTATTGCTTTTACTCTATAAATACTCTTTGGAATATTTTTTAAAACGCTATCTAAATCTGCAAATGCTATATCTTCTTTGAGATAGGCTACTTTTTGCGTTATTGAATCTTTTGTTGTATGGTTTGCATGTGTATAATCTTTAGCTAGTCCAATAATCTCATCAGCTTTATAAAGGCCTTCAAAAACTTCTTTTTTAACAATACCTTGTTCAGCATTATGAACTACATAATTATTAAATATCGGAACGCCTGTCATATTATTTTTTATGTTGAATTCTTTTTTGATTTGTATAACATCATTTTTTACTGATTCTAATTCACTCGTGTTCACTAAATCAGTCTTATTTAAGATTAAGATATTAGAGCCACCAATCTGGTACTTTGCTGTTGAGTTATCTTTATACTCATTTAAGTTCTTAGAATCTACGACACATATGATTCCCTCAACTGATATATTCATACTTTGTAGGGATAAAAATATTGGAAAAGGCTCAGATGCACCTGAAGTTTCTACAAATATTATCTCAGGCTTGTATTTTTCAATAATCTCGAGAACACCGCTTTCAAATTCTTCGGCTAATTGGCAACAGATACACCCTTCTGATATTTCGAGAACTTCACTGTACACATTACTCAGTATATTGCCATCAATTCCAATATCACCGAACTCATTCACTACGATAGCAACTTTTTTATCACCAAAATGTTCTTTGACAGTATTTGTGAGCATAGTTGTTTTACCAACACCTAAAAATCCGGTAATTATAAATGATTGTATCATGTGTGTGCCTTACTTATAAACTTGTTTAATAATCTCTTATTTGATTTTATATCTAAAAGTGTTTATGAAAAAAGTTTGTGAATATTTAAAAAAGAGGATTGAACAACTGCGCCAAAGGCACAGTTATAAGAATTATACGTTACCGTTGTTGTTCTTAGATGGTTCTAGAATTTGTTCTAGTCCAACTTCTTTTGCCCATGCAGCAGTTAAATCAAAAGCTGCTGATGCTGTAGAAAGATTCTTTTCAATAAGTTCTTTCTTTTTCTTGAATTTTTTCTCAATTACTGAATCAAGTGTAGCAGTACCACCAGAAGCTGTATATTTTTTAAGGAATCTATCTTTAATCCCTTCTTCAATAGCAGGCTTACTAACAGTTCCTAGTGCTCCAAATAAAGCACCAAGCATTGCCATGTTCGTTGCAAGTTCAGTACCAGCTTGCTCAATTGCAAACTTAGTAAAATCACGTGTTAGAACTTTAACATTTAAA
>JAFLJZ010000020.1 GCA_022712775.1 Sulfurimonas sp. | reverse complement strand
TTGACTTTTTAGCGTATCAACTTGAACTAAGATACCTTCGGCTAAATGGTTTTCTACTTTCTTTAGAAGGTTTATTTTTTGAGTGATTGTTGAAAACCAGTACATTGCATCAACTTCGAAATTACCATTGATTCTAGTGAGGGCAACTTTTCGCATACGCTCAACTTCTTCAACTGGTTTTCCAACGAGAGTTTGTTTGTAAAAAGAAGTATTTTCTACAGAATCTAAAAATAAAAATCTTTTAATATATGTTTCTTGTTCACTCATTAGTTTTACAAATTTTGCATAGAATTTAGGTGGAAAAGAATCTTTTGCAAATGTCCCTGTCATAACTGCTCTCTCTACTCCAGCTCTTTCTTTTGAGTAAAGATAGTTGGTAAAAGCAGTTAAAGAGGTTGTCATTTGTTTGTCAGAACTCATCTTAGCTATATGGGCAATTGTATCAAGAAATGAACCATTTAAAGGTGTGTAATAACCAACAGTTTGTGGAACATTGTATGTTAATGTACTGATATTCTTTCTTGTCGCATCAAGCTTTGCGAGACGTCCCATCGCATCATTCATTTGTTTTTGCATCTCAGTGGGATATACAGAAAAGTCCATGTTATTATAAAAAGCAATCATCTCTGCTCTTGTTTTATCTGTGTCTTTTCTTATACTTGGCATTGTATCGATAAATTTCTTACCACCTGAGCCAACAAATCCAGCAGATGCACCACGCTCTTTTTGTGTGTTGTGAACCATTGCACTGATTTTTGTGGCTAAAATAGTAGCTTGTTCGATTGTATCAAGCTCTTGTATTTTCGCGTAGCTAACAAGACTATTGATAGTTAGTAGTGTAACTATAACTATGGTTGGTATAATAACCATTAATGACATTTTTATTTTTAGTGACATGTTATCTAGCATTTGAACATCCTATGAAAGTAATTGTCCGACCATTCTAGCATAAATAAAAAATTATTATACAAGTAGAATGTATAAAATACCCCAAAGTAAGAAAATGAAGAAGCCTAGAACAGTAAAAGTAACAACGATTCTAAGCGTAAGAAAAAATAAAAACTTTAAATAACTTGGCATTAGTTAAGGGTCTACAAAATCCATATCAGCGTAACTCATGTTATGAATCTTGATACCACCAATAATGTTTGTAACCTTGTAGTTGTATGTATTAGCAAGATATGCAGCTATCAGTTTTGTTCTACTTCCTGTTCTGCAAATTAGAGCAAAGGGTTTTGTTGTATCTACCTTTTCATTAAGCTCAGCTAAAAATGCCTGAACATCGTATTTTCCTTTTTCATTGAAAAATTCTATAGGAATTGTACCTTCTAAGATTCCAGTTTCTTTCCATTCTCCTACTGTTCGAATATCTACGATAGGTATTTTAGAATCTAGTAATTTTTTAGAAAGGTATTCTTGTTTGAGCTCAGCTGATAAAGTTGTTAGAAGAAGTAAGAGTAGTAAAATAGTTTTTTTCAAGTTTTATCCAATATAGTGTTATAATCTTGAAATTATAATCAAATTTAAATAATGAGGAAGTCAGCAAAAGATGGCAGCATCACAAAAAGTAATAGATAGTTCTAATAGACTTCGTTATATTAGAGCATTAGAAAGATTCCATAAAAGTATAATTTCATATTTAATGAATACTCCTGAACTTTCAAAAAAAGGTTTTGATAAAAAAATTGTAAATGCTTTGAAACTTTTGAAGAGAATTGATGAGATTGATTTATACAAGGGTGAATTGAAAGATTTACAAGTTTTAGTTAAAAAAATTGCCACATATAAAGATTCTGATAAAGAGATAGAGGATATAAAAGAAGAAATTATTTACAGCTCTAACCAGTTAGATAAGAGTAAAAATGCTAAACGTTATAAGAAAGACAAGCATGTTAATTCCAAATATGATGATTGGGAATAGTTTTGTTTAGAATCTAGGATTTAGATTCTAAAAGCATAGTATCCATAAGTTTAAATAGTTCCACAGAAGCAGTTTCCATTTTATCGAAGTTGTCGATTATCTCATCTGCATGTTGTAAAGTATTATTTGCTGCATCATTATCTAAGTATGTTAAATTCTGATTTGCATTATTATGGACTACAGCGTGAGGGGTCGTTATTTTAGAATATGAACTTGTGTTAGAAAATCTTTCTTTTCCTTCATTATCATACCAGATTCCAAGACGACACTCATGCGGTGTAGATGTCTCAAGTAATAGTTCAAGAGACATAACAGAGTTATATGCACGAAATTTATATAATATATGATCTAACTTAGCTAGAACAATAAAAATACTGTTTTCCATTTCGTAAGAGTACGTAACAATTTTAGTTGAACTACTACTAAGATCTTCTAATGTAGATTCAAAATTATTGATTTTTTCAGTTGAACCTTCAACAGTTTTTCTCATTATTGTTGAACTACCTTGAATATCACTCATTCCTTGCTGAAGAGATTTTATAGATACAGATATCTCTCCTGTAGCCTTATGTGTACGTTCAGCTAACTTTCGTACCTCATCAGCAACAACAGCAAATCCTCGTCCATGTTCACCAGCACGTGCAGCTTCGATAGCGGCATTTAAAGCAAGTAAATTTGTTTGGTCTGCGATGTCCGTGATGAGTTCTATAACAGATGTAATATCATTTGTTTGAGCAGCTAATTCACTTATATTTGCGTTGTTATTGTTTACTTGTTCGTTTAAGTCGTTAAGTTCCTTAACGATAGCAGCAATATTATTACGAGAGCTAATCGATAAATCTGAGGCATGTGTTGTAGCCCTAGTCACTTCTTTTAAATTACCAATGTTTTCTCTTAGGTTAGAGATAATAATTGATAAAGATTCTGATACATTAGTATTTTTTGAACTGAGCTGAGAGTTAAATGTATCTCTAGCTACTTTCATACTTTGTGATTTCATATATTTTATACTATTTGATACATTTTCAATCGCATTTACGAATTCACCTTCCATAGATTTTGATGAAATTTGATGCGTGAAAACTCCATTTGAAGCATCTGTAATCGTAATATTAATCTCATTTATAAGCATCTTTACACTATTCATAAGTTTAGATAACTGTGTTCCAAGTATTCCAAGTTCAGTAGCTGAATCGCAATTTGTACATTCCTCGCTGAAATCTCCAGAAGCTGCATGTTTTATAAGTGAAGTAAATTCAGCGATACCACCAGTGATGGATTTTCTAATAATAGTTGCGATAATGAAAACAATAATTCCAACTGAAAAGCCAAGAATAAAAACAAAATTTTTGTAAAAATTCATTAAAAATGAAAGATTGTCTGAACCTTCATCTAATTCTTTATGTTTAATCTCTTTTAATTTTTTAATAGAGCTTTGTGAAGTATTAGCCAAAGAACTGAGGTCAGTTTTGTATTTGTCATAATCTTCATTTAGAGTTTTTTCAACTTCTAGTATTTGTACTTGTACTGTTTTCGTATTTTTAGATATAAGATCATATTCACTTTGTAGGTGTGTCATAAATGCATAGACAAATAAAGTAGCGCCTATAACTGAGATAGTTGCAATAGCGATTAAGTAGTTCATTTTTTTATGTATACTGAGATTTTTAAACATCAAGCTAGCCTTTTATTTTTATCAATAGTATATCACAAAAATATAATAATATCTCTTTACAAATACATCATTTGTGATAGTAATATAATTATAACAACGAGAGAAAAGGGAAAAAGATGACTTTTAAAAACCCATGGATTAATTCCAAAAAGTTTTTGATTGATTCCCCTAAAGCCTAACCATAATCCTAAAAATGCTTTAATACTTAACATAATTTGAAAACTACTTAAACCAGTTTCTGCAATCTCTCCAAATACAGTAAAAAACATATAAAGACCACTCGCAACTGCTACCATTAAAGCATAGGGGACAACTTTTCTTACATGAATCATAATTGCTTCTCTGGCAATTTTATGCTCTTCATCACTAAGAGTTTGTTTCATTTTTGAGAGAAATAAAATATCAACGAATAAAAATCCGCCATAGATAAAAACAGAAAAAATATGTATTGTGTGAATAAATGTATAAATCATAATCTACCTTTTTATAGAATATTAGCATAAAATTAGTTTTTTATAGTAGACTTGTGATAAAAATATAATGAGAGAGTGTATGAAGAAAAAAGAGATAGATAAAACACCAGCTAGGCTTGATTTTATTCAAAGCGCAACGGGATTAATTTTAGCGATTTTTATAATGGGGCACCTTTTATTTGAGGCTTCTATACTTATCTCAAATGAAGCAATGTATAAGGTCACGATTATGTTTGAAGGATATTACTTTTTTGGTGAGACATATCCTGGGATTGTATCCTTTTTTGCAGCTGCAATTTCGGTGATATTTGTTGTGCATGCAGGAACCGCTATGCGAAAGTTTCCATCTGATTATAAAAAATATAAAATAATGAAAAATCATATGTCAAGCATGAAACATGAAGATACTTCTCTTTGGATGCTTCAAGTTACAACAGGCTTTGTTATGTTTTTCACAGGCTCAGTTCACTTATACATTATGATGAGTCAACCATCAAATATTGGTCCCTATGCAAGTTCATCAAGAATCGTAGATGAAATGATGGGACCCTTATATTTACTTCTTCTTATCTCAGTCGTATTACACGCCTTTGTTGGGCTTTACCGTTTAGCTTTGAAGTGGGGTTTTATGGAGGGAAAAAATACAAAACTCTCCCGTAAAAGATTTAAACTCATTATGAAATTTTTAATAGCTGGATACCTTCTTATAGGCTTAGCTTCGTTAGTCAAGTATACATACATAGGGTTAAATCATGATTTTTCTGATGGCGTAAAATATAAATCAAAAACGATTAACTTGGAGGCACACTAATGAAAATTAAGTATACAGATGTTTTAATCATTGGTGGAGGGCTTGCAGGTCTTCGTGTAGCAACTGGGCTAAAACAAAGAGGTCATGATGCTTTAATTCTTACTTTAGTACCACCAAAGCGTTCCCACTCGTGCGCTGCACAAGGTGGTATGCAAGCATCTTTAGCTTCCTCAAATATGGGTGAGGGCGATAACGAAGATGTACACTTCTCTGATACTATAAAGGGAAGTGACTGGGGAGCAGACCAAGAGGTCGCTCGTATGTTTGTTCATTGTGCACCAAAGGCTATTCGTGAGCTTGCACATTGGGGTGTTCCTTGGAGTAGGGTACAACGTGGAGATAGACAGGCGATTATAAATGCGCAAAAAGTAACTATTACCGAAAAAGATGAGGCACATGGGCTTATCACTGCAAGAGATTTTGGTGGTACAAAAAAATGGCGAACTTGCTATACATCTGATGGAACTGGACACTCTATGCTTTATGCTATGGATAACAAAGCAAAGCAAGAAAAAGTTGTAATACACGAACGCCAAGAAGCTCTTTGCTTAATAGTTGATGACGGTCGTTGTTACGGAGCGATTTCTAGAAATTTGAGAACTGGTGAGTTAGTAGCTTATGTTTCAAAAGCGACTACTATTGCTACTGGTGGATACGGTCGAATTTATAGTGTTTCTACAAATGCAATTATTTGTCAAGGAACTGGACAGGCATTAGCACTTGAGACAGGAATCGCAACACTAGGAAATATGGAAGCTATTCAGTTTCATCCAACTGCGATTGTTCCAGTTGGGATTCTAACTACTGAGGGTTGTCGAGGAGATGGTGGACTTCTTTTAGATAAAGATGGTTACAGATTTATGCCAGATTATGAGCCAGATAAAAAAGAGTTGGCTTCTCGAGATGTTGTGAGTCGTAGAATGACCGAGCATATAAGAAAAGGCAAGGGTGTTAAGTCTCGTTATGGTGATCACTTATGGTTAGATATCACGATTCTAGGTCGTGCACATATTGAAAAAAATCTTCGTGAAGTCAAAGAGATTTGTGAAAACTTTTTAGGGATAGACCCAGCAGTTGATTGGATTCCTGTTCGTCCAACACAACACTATTCAATGGGTGGAATTAGAACAAAATATACAGGAGAATCACAAACTTTAACAGGTCTTTACTCATGTGGTGAAGCTGCTTGTTGGGATTTACACGGATTTAATCGCCTTGGTGGAAATTCTGTAAGTGAGACAGTGGTTTCGGGAATGATGCTAGCAGAGCATATAGCTGATTTTTGTGATTCTCCTGATAGTTCTATGCATATACATTCTTCAAAAATTGAAGAGGCATTAAATACGCAAAGAGAAAAACTAGAAGTCTTGTTAACTAGAGAAAATGGAGAGGATGCTTACGTTCTTCGCCGTCGTATGGAAGAGATTATGATGGAAAAAGTTGGAATCTTTAGAAATGGTAAAGATTTGCAGGAGGCAGTTGATGAACTTGAAGATCTGTATAAACGCTCAAAAAATATAGAAGTTTTTCGTTGTAAATCTCGTGCGGCAAATCCAGCATTGGTAAATGCATATCGAACGCAAATGATGTTAAAGGTTGCTTTAACGGTAGCGATTGGAGCATTACAGAGAACTGAAAGTAGAGGGGCACATTCTCGTGAGGATTATCCAGCTCGTGATGATAAAAACTGGTTAAACAGGACGATTACCTCATGGCCAGATAAAGACCAAACCTTGCCTACCGTAACCTACGAAGAGATTCCAATAGCAAATATGGAACTACCTCCAGGATTTCGTGGTTATGGAGAAGATTCAACCGAGCATCATCCAGATACAAAGGTAAGACAAGACACAGTTGATGCGATTAAAGAAAAACTAAAAGCTTCAGGAGCTGATCGTTTTGAGATTCAAAATGCATTAATGCCGTATTTAGATAAATTACCACCAAAATACCAAGGTAAAAATGAGAGACTAGGAGAAAATGTATGAGTGATGAAAAACAGCCAAGATTATTAAAAATAAGTATTCTTAGGTTTGATCCTAATGATTCAGAAGATTTTCCACAAATGGAAACTTTTGAGGTAGAAGAAGCGCATGGAATGACACTCTACATTGCACTCAATGAAATACGAGAACATCATGATAATTCTTTGATGTTTGACTTTGTATGTCGAGCGGGTATTTGTGGTTCGTGCTCAATGCTGGTAAATGGTCGTCCAACATTAGCGTGTCGTACTTTAACTTCAACCTTAGATGAGACCATAACCTTAGCCCCTCTTCCTCTTTTTGAACTTATAAAAGATTTATCCATTTATACAGGAAAATGGATGAGTGGATTAAATGACAGACTTGAGACTTGGATACATGAAAAAGAAGAAGAATTAAACTTTGATAAACTCGAAGAGAGAATGGAGCCTGCCTTATCTGATGAAATTTATGAACTTGACCGTTGTGTAGAGTGTGGATGTTGTGTAGCTGGATGTGGAAATATTCAAATGAATGAAAACTTTGTTGGAGCAGTAGGGCTCAACAAAATGGCAAGATTTCATTTAGACCCTAGAGATGATAGAACGGATGAAGAATATTATGAAATTATTGGCGATGAAGATGGTGTATTTGGTTGTATGACACTTCTTGGTTGTGAAGATGTATGCCCTAAAGATTTGCCTCTTCAAAGTAAGATTGCGTATTTACGTAGAATGATGATTAAAACTGCTGTAAATAATTAAGTAATGAGATATAA
This sequence comes from Sulfurimonas sp., assembly GCA_022712775.1. Next base: position 2,127 of record JAFLJZ010000020.1, on the reverse strand, counting down.
GGTAACTTTACTATTTATCATAGTCATAGCATTAATTGTAGTGCTAGTATATAAACCATCTAATTTAAAACAGGGTATTTCAAATAATGAAATTATTTTAGGTCAAAGTTGTGCCTTAAGTGGCCCGGCAAAGAATCTAGGATTCGAGTTTAAAAATGGTGCTAATTCATACTTTAATCACATAAATGAAAAAGGTGGGGTGCACAATAGAAAAATCAAACTTATTAGTCTTGATGACAAGTACGAGCCAAGTTATGCTACTAAAAATACACAAGATCTTATTCTTAAAACTAAAGTATTTGCACTTTTTGGTGAAATTGGTACGCCAACATCTAAGGCAGCCATTCGAGTAACTGAGCAATATGCCACTCCGTTTTTAACACCATTTACAGGGGCACAACTACTAAGAGATTCTAGTAATAAATTTATTATAAATCTCAGAAGTAGTTATTTTCAGGAGACTGAAGCACTTATAGAGTATCTCACAAGTACAAAAAACATCACAAAAATATCTGTTTTTTATCAAAATGATAGTTATGGTAAAGCAGGTTATAATGGTGTAACGCAGGCACTTAATAAGAGAGGTTTAAAGCTATTATCTGAGGGTAGGTATAGAAGAAATACGCTCTCTTATGTAAATGCGCTGAATGTAATTAAAAAGAGCAATCCTGAAGCTATTGTACTTATTGGTGCATATAAACCATCTGCTCATTTTATAAAAAGTGCAAGAGAAAAGGGACTTAATGAAACTCTGTTTTGTAACATATCTTTTGTAGGTAGTGAGGCATTGGTAAAAGCATTAGATTCTAAAATGCAAAATGTTTTAATCTCGCAAGTAGTACCACTACCTTGGAATAGTTCAAATAAAAGTGTTTTAGAGTATCAAAATATTTATAAAAAACAATTTCCAAACAAAGAGTTTACTTTCGTGTCTTTAGAAGGTTTTTTATCTGCTAAACTTATTGTCTCTGCAATGAAAAAAAGTGGTAGGGACGTAGACAGAGAAAATTTTATTGCGGCCTTTACTAAACTGGATAAATCAAGTTTAGCAGATTTAGAAATTTCTTTTTCTAAGTATGACAATCAAGCACTTGATAAAGTTTACATTACAAAGTATGAAAACAATAATTTTGTTGAAGTTAGTAAGGGTGAAAAATAAAATGTCTGCCTTTCATAATTTACTCAATAAATTAAGTCTGCATAAAAAGCTTTTTGTTCTTGTATTAATTTTAACTTTAACTTTTATTATTAGCTCTTCAATGCTTTATATTTTTGCACAAAAAGCAGAAGATGCAACAAACCAATTTTACGATACAAATATTATGATGGTAACGAGTCTTAATGAAATTAAAGATATATATACCATCAATGTTGTTGATACCATGTCGATGTTGAAAAAAGAAAAAATTTCACATAAGGATGGTATTGAGATTCTTCTTATTGCTAATGAACTTATTAAAAAAGAGTGGGATAATCATAGAAGGCATATATCAGAAAATCAATATTATTTAGATAAAAAACAATACTTTTTAAAAGTACAACACGAATTTTCATCAATAAATAAAAAAATAAAACAACTTGTAAAGTATCTAGAAAATCATAAGCATGATTCTCCTATAGAAAATCCTATATTTAATGATATTAGACTTCAGATAGTAAATGTGATTTACTCCATTAATGATTTGTTAAAGATAGAAAGAGATTATGCTTTTAAACTCAAAAGAGAATCTGAATTAAAGTTTGAGGATATTAAAAGTATTGTTTTTCCAATTATATTAATACTTTTTTTAATTGTGAGTCTTTTATTTTTAACAATTAGTAAAAACATAGAGATACTAAATGAAAATTTAGAAGAGAAGAGTGAAGACTTAAAAAAACTTTATTTTGAACTTGAAAATACGCTACATCTCTTTGATAAAGGTGAATATATTCTTTTTAAATGGAATAATGATGAAAACTGGAGTATAGATTATGTATCAGAAAATGTTGTTGAGCTTTTAGGTTATACACAAGCGGATTTTATGGAAGATGGTTTAGCGTATGTTAGTTTAATAAATCCAAAACATTTAGATAAAGTAATAGAAGAAGTGACTTATAACTCATCTAGTAGTGTACATGAAGACACTT
>JAFLJZ010000245.1 GCA_022712775.1 Sulfurimonas sp. | reverse complement strand
CACCAAATGAACCTAAAGATTACTATAAATTACAAATGAATTCGGCAGTTGTAGATGAAGTACAAAGCATGAGAGATGTAGCTATAACCAAAGCAATTGTAGGTGGATTTGGGATAGATAGTGTTTTTTGGTTTCAAAAATTTACTAAAAAAATAAATCTTTTAAAATCTGTTGATGATGAATTTGCAAACAAAAACATATTTTTGGTTGATGCTTTGAAAGCAGAATCTACACCAAAACAATTGATAACAATATCAGCATAGGCAGTTTTTGCAATTTTCTTATCAGTAGTTCTATTTTTTGTAAATCGTGCTATAAATAATAGTGTAGGTTCGAGTTTGGAAAATATAAAATATGTATCGACTGAACTTGATTTAACACATAATGTAATCATTGAAGGAAGAGATGAGATTTCACACATCTCAGGGGCTCTTAATGATATGATAATGGCCTTTAAAGATACAGTAACGAGTTCCAAAGCGGTATCTGAAAGAACTTTTAGCGAAAGCCAAAAGTTAAATAGTGTAGTAGAAGAACTAACTAATAATAGTAATGTTACTGACAAAAAAATAGATGGTATTAACTTGCTCGTCACAGAGGTTGGAGATAGACTAGATACAGTGGAAGACGCTTCTGTAACTGTATCTGAAGATCTAGGTAGAACAGCTACAGTTTTAGATGGCTTCATAGATAAACTTGGATCTGTTGTCACCTATATAGAAAATGGAAATGAAAAGCAATTAGAACTCGTTCAAAAAGTTTCATCACTCACAGAGCAAGCTAAAAATATTAAAGATGTACTTTCTATTATTAGCGATATTGCAGATCAAACAAATTTACTTGCATTAAATGCAGCGATAGAAGCGGCACGTGCTGGTGAACATGGTCGTGGTTTTGCAGTTGTAGCAGATGAGGTACGTAAACTAGCAGAGAGAACACAAAAGAGCTTAAGCGAAATTAGTGCGAATGTGAATTTAATTACGCAAAATGTAATGGAGATTGCTGAAGAAACAGATCAAACCTCAAACAATATGCATACTATATCCAATTCAGCACAAGAGTTAATTAGCTTATCTCAGGACACAAAAGATAATTTGGTTATTACTTCTGAAAAATCGACTGATGTTATGCATCAAAGTACGTATATAGCAACAAAAACAAAAGAGCTTATAAAGAATATGGATGATATTATTGAACTTTCTAGTAAAAATGTTAAACATAGAGAAGAGGTTGAAAGAGTCGCGCAAGTCTTATCGGTAGATTCTATAAAATTAAAAACAGAATTATCTAAATTTAAAATTTAATGGAAGATGAAGCACTAGAAATAGAGATTTTAGAATATTTAAAAACATTAACACTTTTATGTGTTGATGATAACAAAACCACACTCCTTTTATATCAGGCTTTTTTCGAAGATATTGTCAAAAAAATCATTTGTGCAGATAATGTTGATGATGGGTATGAAGAGTATCTTGATCATAAAATAGACATCATAATTACTGATTATTATATGCCTAAAAGAAACGGCTTAGAGATGATAGAAAAGATAAGAGGTTTAGATACAAAAATACCAATTATTCTTGCTACATCTATAGAAGATGTAAGTGTAGTGGCAAGAGCTTTAGAATTAAGTGTCAACAGTTTTGTTCAAAAACCAATCAAAAAATTTGAAATATTAAAAAGGCTTGAAAATGCTTCTAAGCTGCTAATTGCAAATCAATGTATGGAAACTCAAAAAGACAAAAAATTTAATGAATTTCAAAAAAAAGTGGAATATAATTTTTATCAAGAAGATTTAGGCTTTAAAAAAGAACTCAATATTTTAAGAAATGATTTTTATTACCAAATGTTGGGAAATGAAAAAGTATCTTTAGTAGACTTTATATATAAACCACTTGATGTTATGAGTGGTGATGCATATTGTGCTAGATTAATTGATAAGGAGACAACTTTTTACTTGGTAGTAGATGGAATGGGGAAAGGTCTTTCAGCGTCATTAACTGCAATGATTATGACATCCTTTGTAAATCATATAATCGACAAAATGTTGGCGCTTGATAGCTTTGATTTAAGTGTTCTTATTCATGAGACTATGGAGTATATTAAACCGATACTTTTAGATGAAGAAGCACTTGCTTTGGATTATATTTTAGTGGATAACCAAGAGAATATGCTTTATTATGCAAAATTTGCAATGCCTGCTTTACTAATGGAGAATAAAAATAAAGAATTAATCAGGTTAAAATCTAATAATTCTCCTTTAAGTAAGTGGCAAGATACTTTCAACATTGGTAGTTACGACATAAGTGAGATTATCAAGTTTCTAATGTATACAGATGGAATCGTGGAAAATGAAACTATATATGAAAAAAAGCCATATTCAGAGTATATTGAAGAAGATTTTTTAAAGGCATTTACAAAAGAAGACTTTAAAAATAGTTTTTTCGAAAAGATGGCAGATCAGGAAGATGATTTTACGGTTATATATATTCATAATCTTCATAGCTTGAGTATTAAGATAGCTTCACAAACATTTGAAAGTTCTCTTGATGATGTAGAAAATGCAACGCAATGGTATACTAATGAATGGTCTAAGATAGTAAATAACCAAGAGTATTCATATAAGGCTGAACTTGTGTTTAATGAGCTATTTATGAATGCATACGAGCACGGAAGCTTAGGAATTGGTGCTGTTGAAAAAAATGCTTTATTAAGTGATGATGCATATTTTGAAACCTTAGAAGCAAAAGAAAAACTTTGCACTAAAAAAATAAAAGTATCTATAGATAAGATACAGCATGATTCTATGTATTATGTAATGACACAAATAGAAGATGAAGGGGAAGGTTTTGATACACAGATTTTAAGCGAGATTTTTAGAAATTCTGAAATATTTAATGGTCGAGGTGTATATGTATCAAGACAAAATTCTGCGGGGATTTATTATAATTCTAAGGGGACTAAGGTTCTTTATTTAAATAAATTTATGAAGTAAATAAGCAAAATCTAAACCCAAAAGGGCTTAAACTTATGAAGCTAATGCTGCTTTTGATGCGTCTACAACTGCAGTAAATGCTGCTGCATCATTCATCGCCATATCAGCAAGAATTTTACGGTCAAGCTCGATACCAGATTTATGAACGCCATTCATGAAAGTTGAATAATTCATTCCATTTAAACGAGCCGCTGCATTGATACGAACGATCCACAATTTACGGAAGTCACGTTTCTTTTGCTTACGATCTCTATGAGCATATACCCATGAACGTTCAATTTGTTCCTTAGCTTTTCTGAAGTGTTTACGACGACCACTATAGAAACCTTTTGCTAATTTTAATATCTTTTTGTGTCTTCTTCTACGAACAACACCTGTTTTTACTCTTGGCATTTCTTTCCTTTTTCTTTACCCAGATACTATACGTATTCAAGGTGCCATTTTAAATGGACTTGCCCAATTTATATAGTTAAATTGGAGATGAATGATTTAACTAATACTAATTAATCATAGCCTTGATGTTTGCTGCGTCTGCTTTAGAAATAACCGATGGTTTATTCTGATCACGACGAGTTTGTGCATCTTGTTTAGTTAGAATGTGGCTTCTAAACGCTTTTCCACGTTTAATAGAACCATTTTTCTTAACTCTGAAACGCTTAGTAGCGCCTTTTACCGATTTCATTTTTGGCATCGATAACTCCTTTGTAAAATTCTTTCCCTAACCTAGATTAGAAATTGAGATTGGATTATACCCAAATTATTCTAAATTTTTGTTATACTGTATTTATGAACTCAATTAAACATATAGAAAATGCTCTCCAAGAACTCGATGACGAAGTACAAAAGATTCTTTTGAATTGGGATATTCCACTCAATGAAAAAGACAATTTAATGCTTCCAATACTTCAGCAAAAGAGAGTGCTTGATCAAACAAAAGAAGACTTAACATACTTAAAAGACAATCCTCCAACACCAAATCAGCCTTGTGGAATCTCAAAGTATAGGGATTAAAGTCTAGTATATCGAAGTAGTGAAAGAAATAGCTGAGTGTTTTGGTACCCTATTGATAACACAAAATTAACTTAACGGCACTCTCTTTTTGCAATCTCTTTAATTGCGGTATACCCTTTTTCAAGGAAAATATTAATACAATCTTTTAGTTTCTCTTCTTCTTTGCTCATAACACCATCTACCATTATTATCTCTGACACTAAACTTTCTAGAGTATCTTTTGTTTTTTGCGATAACTCATATTCGGGAAAATAAGATAGAGCTTCAGAAATTTTAATCGTTTCTTTATTTGCTTCAATTTTATCTATTTTCTGTGCATAATTATAAAACATATCACGAAGATTTTCTCGGTTAGGTCTATCAAGTGAACGTGTTATATTATATTTATAGAGATTTATTATTTCTTCTTCACTTCTGTCAATTTGGTTATCTATATTTGCAGTCACATATAAGAGGGCAACCATACCAATATAGCTTTCAACATCTTCGAGGTTTACATCTTCACCATAAAGCAATTTATCATTCATATTTTGGATACTATTAAAAATATTATCAAATAACATATGCATTCCTTTTAGTTATACTAAGTATGATACATAGATTTAACTTAAAATAGA
>JAFLJZ010000019.1 GCA_022712775.1 Sulfurimonas sp. | reverse complement strand
GTGGCTATAGAGAGAGGGAAACGCCTGGCTCCATTCCGAACCCAGAAGCTAAGCCTCTCATCGCTGATAATACTCGTCCTTTCAGGGCTGGAAATGTAGGTCGTTGCCTAGTTCGTCATTTTTTACTTACTTCTTTTATTTTTATTTTAGTAAACTTTTATCTATATCCCAAAAGTGTTCTATATCGTCCGTATTTACTTTATTTAATCTATCTAAAAAGTACTCTCTTGAGACCTCTTTAGCACCTAAACTTTTAAGATGATTTGTTGGTACTTGACAATCAATAAAGTCATATTTCCACTCTTTTAAATGTTTAATTAATATAGCATAAGCTGATTTTGAAGCATCACTTACTAGAGAAAACATAGATTCCCCACAAAAAACTTTACCTACTACAACACCATACAATCCACCAACTAATTTATTATCTTGATAACTTTCTATGCTATGTGCAATTCCCATATCAAATAATTCACTATATGCTGTAATAATATCATCTTGTATCCAAGTTTCATTTTGATCATCTCTTTGTATATCTCGACAATTTTTCATAACCTCTATAAAATTAGAATCAAATTTATAATTAAATTTTTTAATATTTTTTTTAAGTGAATTACTTATTTTAAAATCTTCTAATTCCATAATTAATCTTGGGTTTGTTGACCACCAAATAATTGGATCACCTTTTGAATACCATGGAAATATTCCACTTTGGTATGCATAGATTAATCTTGATGGGTTTAAATCTCCCCCCCAAGCAACAATACCATCTTCATTTGCATCATTGGGATTGGGAAATTTTATTTCATACTTTGATAGTTGCGGTATCATTGATAAACTCTAATAATAACTCTTTACCAAAGGATACTTTTACAATACCACCATTTTTTAGTTTACCAAATAGTATCTCATCACTTAATTTATTTGTGATATTATCTTGTATGTATCTTTTTAGAGGTCTTGCACCCATTTCAATAGAGTAGGTACTTTTAGCAATAAAATTAACTGCTTTAGTATCAACCTTAACAGTTATTTTTTTCTTTTTTAAATTTTTATTTAATTCAGCTATAAATTTATGGACAATACTTTTTATAGTTTTAATATCAAGTTGTTTGAATTCTACAATAGCATCTAATCTATTTCTAAACTCTGGAGTAAAGAATGATTTTAACTCTTCACCTTGAGCAAGAGAATCATCTTTATTAAATCCCATAATATTTCTAGAATTTGTCCCAATATTTGATGTCATAATCATTATTACATTTTGAAAATTTGCTTTATAGCCATTATTATCAGTTAATGTAGCACTATCCATGATTTGAAGTAAAATATTTATTAAATCAGGGTGTGCTTTTTCAATTTCATCCAATAACAACACAGTATATGGATGTTTTTTGATAACCTCTGTAAGAAGTCCACCTTGTTCAAATCCAACATAACCAGGAGGAGCACCAACTAAGCGACTAAGAGCATGTTTTTCCATATATTCATTCATATCAAATTGTTCAAAATTTATGCCCAATGTTTTACTAAGTGAAATTGCAAGTTCTGTTTTTCCAACCCCTGTTGGTCCTGAGAAAAGAAAAGATGCTATTGGTTTAGCTTCTGGGGTCAATCCAGCTTTAGAAATTTTTATAGCTTTGCTAATTTCATAAACAGCACTCTCTTGTCCTATAACCATTTTTTGTAAATCTAACTCTAAATTCTCAAGTGACTTAGTTTCATTTTTATTTATTTTTGAATTTGATATACCAATAATTCTTGAAATTGTTTTTTCTATATCTAAGGAATGAACGGTTCTTTTTTTTGATTTTTTAAGATGAAATGATGCAGCAGTTTCATCTATTAAGTCAATTGCTTTATCAGGAAGAAATCTATCTGTAATATGTCTTTTAGAAAGTTCAACAGCAGATTTTAGAGCTTTATTTGTATATTTAACTTCATGATGCTCTTCATATTTATCTTTTAAACCTTTTAAAATTTTAATAGTTGTTTTTACTGAAGGTTCATTTATATCAACTTTTGCGAATCTTCTACTTAAAGCTTTATCTTTTTCAAAACCATTTCTATATTCTGCAAATGTAGTTGCTCCCATACATCGTAACTCACCAGAAGCAAGAGCAGGTTTAAGTTGATTTGCTGCATCCATTGTTCCACTTGTAGCACCAGCTCCAATTAGAGTATGAATCTCATCAATAAAAAGAATTGCATTTGGAATTGATTGTAACTCATCCATGATACCTTTTAACCTCTTTTCAAAATCCCCTCTATATTTTGTTCCAGCAAGCATAGCACTTAAATCAAGTGCATAAAGTTGAGATTTTTCTATAATACTTGGAACATTACCAGATACTATATTTAAAGCTAAGCCCTCTGCAATAGCAGTTTTTCCTACTCCAGCCTCACCAACTAAAATAGGATTATTTTTTTTTCTTCTACATAAAATTTGAGTTACTCTTTGTATCTCACTTTCTCGCCCAATTACAGGGTCAATTTTTCCATTTTTTGCTTTTTGAAGTAGGTTTATTGAATATTTATCAAGATATGATTCTTTTTCATTTTCAATAATTTCTGCATCGTTATGAGAGATGATTTCTAAAATATCTAATCTTGATATATGGTATTCAATTAAAAGCATATATGTAAAAGTATTTTCTTCATCAAACAGTGCAGCAAGCAAATCACCTATATCAGCACTATTTTGTTGAGAACTTTGTATATGTTTTATCATAGAATCAATAAGTCTTGAAAGAGCTACACTCTCAAAAGGATCAATATTGATATCTTGTGGTAGAGGGTCAATATTTGTATAAATATAGTTTTTAATAAGCTCCTTCATTTTATCAACATCTCCGCCACATGCAAAGATTATTTTTGCACCATCAATAGAACTTAGTAGTTGATAAAATACATGTTCTATAGTTATATATTCATGTTTTAATTCTTTTGCATATAAAATTGATTTTTGAAAAATTTCATTTAGAGATGGACTAATCATTACTCTTCCTCCATCTGAGCTCTTAGTGGAAAACCACTCTCTCTAGCTTTTTTATGTACTTGCATTATTTTAGTTTCTGCAATTTCATTTGTATAAATTCCACAAACACCTTTTTCTTGTTTATGAACTTCTAGTGTAATTAATTCAGCTTCTTGATAACTTTTATGAAAAATAGTTATAAGAGTTTCAATTACAAACTCCATAGATGTATAGTCATCATTTAAAATTAAAACTTTATATTTTTTTGGATGTTTTACAAGAGTCTCTTCAATGAGCTCCAAGTCTGTATTTGTTGCCATAATTTTCCTATAATTGTTAGATTAGTATTACTTAATTATAGCAAAAGTAGGGATAATGACAAAACGAATTTTTGTAACAGCTACAAATACAGATATTGGTAAAACATACACAACAAAACTTCTTTTAAAAGAGTTTGCATCTCGTGGATATAGAGTTGGTGTGATAAAAGCAGTTGAAACAGGTGTAGATAAGATAGCACTAGACGGAAATAATCTTTTAGAGTGTGTAAAAAATTTAAATCCTGAATTTAAAGATATAACTGTTGAGGATATAGTTCCTATCACTTATAAACTTCCCGCAGCTCCATATATTTCATCAAATTTTGCTATGTTAGATTTAAAAAAGATTGATTTAGCAGTTGAGAAAATAGAAAAACTTTGTGATATTCTTTTTATAGAGGGAGCTGGTGGATTATATGTTCCTCTTGATAGTGAATATATGATAATTGACTTAATAAAATATCTTCAAGCAATAGCACTCTTAGTTACTCATTGCTCACTTGGTTGTATTAATGATACACTTTTAAGTAAAAAAGCACTTGAAAATGAAAATATAAAATATGTTGTAGCATTTAATCCTAGAGATAAAAGTGAGAATTTTTCTTTAATTTCAGAGCCATATTTTTTAAAAGTAGATTTTAAAGTACTAAAAATCAATGAAAATATTGACACTATTTGTGATGTCTTGTATAATATTTAAATTATTTTAAAAAGAGAAGTATGCAACACTTAATTCGTACAGATGATTTTACAAAAAAAGAGATTCAAGAAATATTGGATGATGCTAAAATTTTTAGTGATGGAGGTTTTAATAGAATACTTCAAGATAAAATCATTATCACACTTTTTTTTGAAAACTCAACAAGAACAAAAAGTTCATTTGAGATAGCTGCAAAAAGACTAGGTGCTGAAATTATTCACCTTGATGCTGCAAAAAGTTCTACTAAAAAAGGTGAAACATTAGTGGATACTGCAATGAATTTAGATGCAATGAATCCTGATGCAATAATTGTTAGACATGAAAACTCTGGTGTTCCAAAAATACTCTCAAACCATACAAAAGCCTCTATAATAAATGCTGGAGATGGAGCACATGCTCACCCAACACAAGCTTTTTTAGATCTTTATACATTAAAAGAGCATTTTGGTGATTTAAAGGATAAAAAAATAGCAATTGTTGGAGATATAAAAAATTCAAGAGTTGCAAATTCAAATATTGAGTTATTAAGTAGATTTGGAATGGAAGTTATTTTAGTAGCTCCTCCACAATTTTTACCAAAAACAAAATTAAAAACTACTCACTTTTTAGCAGAAATAATTGATGAAGTGGATGCTATAATGAGTTTAAGAACTCAAACGGAAAGACATTCATCTCAAACTTATGCTTCTTTAAAAGATTACGCTAGTGATTTTTGTATCACAACTGAGCTTATTGGAGATAGAGATATAGCACTACTTCATCCAGGCCCAGTGCATAGAAATATAGATATTTGTGATGAACTTTTAGCAGATGAAAGATGTAAAGTTTTACAACAAGTTTCAAACGGTGTTTCTATAAGAATGGCAGTTCTTAAAAAATTGATTATGAAAAGTTAATGTTATTTAGTGATTTAAATTCTCTTGGTAAAAATAGAGAACCTTTTTTAGTTATTTGTGATTTTAAAGTACAAAATTTAAAAATCATACCCTTAAATAAGCTTGAAGAGAGTGATATAGAGTATAGTATAAATAATTCTTTTAAAGCACATGAAAATACTTTAAAAAAAATTCCTCAAAATTTTACAGTGTATAAAAAAAAGTTTGATTTTGTACAACAAAAAATTAAATCGGGAGATACATATTT
>JAFLJZ010000018.1 GCA_022712775.1 Sulfurimonas sp. | reverse complement strand
AGAATCTTGAAGTTGCTAGTTTTACACCACGCTCGAAGTCTATCCAGCCATTTTCTTCTGCTAGTTCCCAATGCTCTTTTGGTTTGTATGAAAATACTTTCGGAGTAAGTACACGCTTGAGTTCAATATTGTCATTTTCATCAGCACCATCTGGTACAGAATCATCTGGAATATTTGGTATTGCCATAGCCATTGATTCTAACTCTTCTTGTTTTTCTCTTTGGATGTCTAAAACTTTTGTAATTTCGATTTTGTTCGCATCAACTTTAGCTTTAAGTTCAGTAATATCTTTACCTTCACGTTTATACGCACCAAACTCTTTACTCATAGAATTTTGTAAGGCTTGGAGTTGTTCAAAGTTTTGTTTTGCTAGCTTGAGTTCTGTATTTTTTGCTTTTACGTCTTCTAAGAGAGCTAAATCAACTCCCTTACGAATAAGTTTTGCACTCATCCCTTGGAAATCTTTTTGTAATAGTTTTAAATCAATCATTTTTTTCCTTCGGTTTTATACGAGTATGTCGTGTGCGAGTTGAAATTGGTTTGCTGTCATAAGGTGAATCTTTGGGTGAATAGCTTTAATCTCATCAAAGAGATTTTTACTAAGTTCAAATCCAACTTTATACTCTTCTTCAACGCTTATAGCATTTGCAACCCTAAGCTTGTCTATCCAAGAATCAGGTACATGAATCCCCGGAACATGCGCAGATAAAAACTGTGCAGTTCTAAGTTTTGTGATAGGAAAGATTCCTAAAATAAGTTCAGCTCGTTTGTACTCAGGACAACAGTCAGCATTTGCGGCTTCGTTGAGTTCTAAGAGTTGCTTTGCATTTTCTAAATCATACACGGGTTGAGTTATGATTCCAAGTGCCCCGTGTTTGATTTTCTTTTGCATCTTTTTTTGTAATGTTTTAGGGTTTTTTGCATACGAATTTACAACTGCAAAGGGGTAAATCTCTTTAGGCTTTAAAGTAAATGGCTTTCCTGCATAACTCATACCCGAATTAAAGGCAGAGATGATTTCTAAAAGTAAAGAACTGTCTCCTTCAAAAACACCTTTAGCATGGGGTTGATCACTGAGTGTTGCTGGATCACCAGTAAGGGCTAAAACAGCACGAATATCAACTTCATTCGCACCTAGTAAATCAGACTGTAAGGCAATCTTATTTCTGTCTCGCATACTCATAGTAGCTATTACGGGCTTATTGAATCTTTCTTGAAGCATTTTTGCTGCAAAGAGGGCATTGTATTTTAGTTTTGCTAGTGGGTTGTCTGTAGTAGAGAACCCATCAACAAGATTCTGTAACCCCAAAGCTTCTATTTTATCTATTGTAGGAGCAAACTGTGGAGAATGACCTGGCGTGGTTTCCAAAGTAATATATGTACCATTGTGTAGCTTATTTATGAGTTCATCAAACAAAAAAAATCCTAAATCTTTATAATTTTGTAATTATAACAAAATATATACAGCTAGTTTAGTTTTGACATTTTTTTGAGTTCAATTATTAACTCTTTTTGTCTTTCATAAACATATTTGAGGACTATATTTAAGTCATGTGAATCTTGGTCCAAATCACAGATGACTTTATAGTATCCATCTTTATCCACTTCTGTTACAACAATAATCTTTGCTGAGAGCTTAAGTTGTACATAGCCTATATGAGAATCTTTGTCAGCTATATTAAAAATGAGAGTGGTCTGATTTAGTTCCACCTTTGCTATTTTAGGTGTATGCTTTACTTTTATAGCGATAGATTTTATAGATATATCTATAATAACACCATTTACTTTTTTCCCTTGTATATTTATACTTATAGGTATTTTTATAGGTGTTGTAACTCTCGCATATTTTCTAGAGTTTGCATTTGTTTTTAAGAATTTAAAATTTTCTAAAACAGCTATTTTTTTATTAAAGTGTATTTGTTTTACTTCTGCATAGATGTCTTGAGAAAAACTTTTTGACTGTAAAACAGTTCTTTTTTCAAGATTTAGCATAACTCCTTGTAAAGATTCAAATGTTATATATATATTTTCATCTGTAATTTTAACAATTTTAGATGCAGTGTTTATAACTAGTCCATTGTATATATTTAGTATTTTAAAGTCTAATTTATCATTATATGCATCATCTAAAAGACTTTTTGCAGTAATTTCACGATCTTTTTTTGTTAAGTACTTTATATAGTTAGTATTATTTTCATCTTCTTTAAAATCTTCATTTTCTATTGTATTGAGGGTTGTAAGTATTTTACTAAACTCTTGGTTCTTTAAATCAAAGGTAAATAAATCTATACTGATTTTGTTGTTTTTAGTATTTATATAATTTAAAACTTTAGTATGGAAGTGATCAGCAATAGTATTTATCTGCTCAAAGTCAATATCTTCAAAAAGTACAACATAAAAATGATTTTCAAACTGTGAAAACACAAGCTTTTTTTCTAAAATATTTTCCATATATGATAAGGTGTCAAGTAGAATTTCTTCAAACTCAACTATTTTATATTCAAGCAAAAGTTTTTTTATATTGTTTATGTTTATAGTCAGTAGTGATAGCTCTTTATCTGAAATATTTCTTTGAAGAATATTTTCTTTAAGAAGTTCAATAAAAGCGACTCTACTTGACATAAAACCTAAGTGTTTTTGTTGTGAAGAATCTAATTCTATATATATTATCTTTTCATTTTCTGAGACATTTAAACTTTTAAGTGTATATCTTTTTTTAACACTGGTAATATCTAAGATATTTACACTTAGGGTAAGGTCCTTGTCAAGAAGTTGCTCTATATTTACTTGAGAAAGAATATTTAGCTCAAATAAATTACTATCAGAACATCCAAAGAAAGTTAATAAAGGTTTATTAACAAATATTAACGCATCATTTTTGTAGATGATAAAGTTTTGTGTTTTAATCTTTATCCTTCCAAGCCAGCGTTCAAATGTATTTTGGACAAATGTTTCTCTATCTATTTTTATTTTAGAAATAAGTTTTTCAATATTTTGATTATATGTAATAACTGACTTTGTTTCTAGTAAAAACGTTAGTTGAAAAAAGAGTAATGAGTGGTTTTTTGGAATTATAAAATATATAAGTGAATGTTGCTTCTTTTTAAAAATATTTACTAATTTTTGCGCAATTTCTTTATTTGCATTATTGACTTCAATAATATATATATCGTAATCATCTATACTGTCAGTGACATCTATGTTTGTACTAAGACTATCTTCAAAAGCATCTAGTATATTTTGAATATGTGGATATACAATAGACTCAAAATATAGGTAACATAAACTCAAAAACAATCCTTTTGGTAAGAGAAAAGTATTATATCACATTAGTATTCTAAACAAAAAAATTGCGAAATGGGTATAATTGCGTCATTATAATACAAGAGAGAAAATATATGCTAAAACTTGCTGTTTTTGACTTCGATTCTACACTTATGGATGGAGAAACTATAGATTTCTTTGCTGAAGAGTTAGGAATCGGTGAAAAAGTTGCCGCTATTACTGAAGAAGCTATGTCTGGAAGATTAGACTTTTTTGAATCACTACAGCAAAGAGTTGGGCTTTTAAAAGGGCTTGATTATTCAGTTATAGAAAAAATATCGCAGAATCTTCCTTACATGAAAGGTGCTAAAGAAACGATAGCCCAACTTAAAAAAAGAGGGATGACAGTCGTATGTTTTTCGGGTGGTTTTCGCTCAGCTACAGGGTATGCAAAAGATATTTTAGGATACGATGCAGACTTTTCAAATGTGTTACATGCTAAAGATGGAAAGCTTACAGGTCTTGTAGGTGGAGATATGATGTTTAACTACTCTAAGGGTGATATGCTCGTTAGATTACAAAATATCTTAGGTGTTAGTGAGGAAGAAACTTTTGTATGTGGCGATGGGGCAAATGATCTTTCAATGTTTGCACATGCGGGGACGAGAGTTGCTTTTTGCGCACGAGAGATTTTACAAAAAGAAGCAAATATAATTATCAATGAAAAAGATTTAACAAAAATACTAGAACAAATATAAAGGAAATAATATGTTACAAAGCACGGTTTGGAGACAGTACAACGAAACAAATAATTTTCGTGAGTTACTTGCGGAATTTACACATATAGATATAATAAATTTAATCGAAGATGAAAAAGAACTTTATGGGGTATTAAAAGCAAAGTTAACAAAAAAAGAGTTGAAACTTTTTGCGATGGATAGTGCTAAAATAG
>JAFLJZ010000017.1 GCA_022712775.1 Sulfurimonas sp. | reverse complement strand
TTCGCCGCATTAGTAAGACGAAGTACATCATCAACCTTTAACTCCAGTACATCACCTAAGGTTAACTCAGCATCACCAAGATTAGCTTCTATATTTACTTTAGCCCCACCAAGAAGAACTTGAAGTTCTGTATTTCTACTCTTTTTTGAACTTGTTTCATTTAACATCAAATCACGGGATGCTAATTTTGGAAGAATTGGTTCAAGAGAAATAACGGGATAACAAATATTCATCATTCCCGAGCTATGTCCTATAATAATTTCCATAACAACCATTACAACAATTTCATTTTGCGCAACAATTTGAACAACATTAGGACTTGATTCTTTTGATTCAACTGTTGGATAAACATCCATAACAGGACCCCATGCTTCTTTAAGAGTACTCATCATTACACGCAGTATTGTTTCAAAAAGACTTAGCTCTATATCTGAAAACTCACGACTTGCATCAAAGGGTTCACCTTTTCCACCAAGTAATCTATCAAGCATCGGAAATGCAATCGAAGGGTTAATTTCAATAACCCCACTTCCTTCTAATGGCTTTACAGAAAAAACATTAAAACTCGTCGGATTTGGAAGTGACATTAGAAACTCACCATACGTCATTTGATCCACAGAATGTAATTGTATCTCAACAATAGAACGCATAATAGAAGAAATTTGAGAAGCTAAAGACCTTGCCATTTTGTCATGAACACCACGAAAAGCACGAAGTTGTTCTTTTGATACTCTATTTGGTCTTTTAAAATCATAAAGTGTTACTTGACGTTGTGGAAGTAAACTACCTTCATCCCCTGCTTCAAGTACATCATCACCTTCATCTTCAACAACATCAAGTAATGCATCTATCTCTTCTTGTGAAAGTATATCAGCCATTTGACGCTCCTATACTCTCTTTAATCTTGTAAATCACAGATTTATGTATTTGAGATATTCTTGATTCTGTTATATGAAGTATATCACTAATCTCTTTTAATGTCAGTTCTTCAAAATAATAAAATTGTATAACTAATTGTTCTCGCTCTTTAAAGTTTGATAAAATTGTTTTTATCACTTCAACCAACTCATCTCTTTCTACTCTTGCTAAAGCAGCCCCTTCATCACCAATATGGAGTTGATCATGCAATGGCATTACAGTGTAAATTGTAGATGCTATTCTTGCATCATGCACTTTTTCAATAGGTTCTTCTAAAATTTCAGATAATTCTTCATCTGTTGGTTCTTCTTCATGCGTTAGTCTATACTCTTCAACTGCATAATCAATTGCTTTAACTAATTTACGACTTGCTCTACTTAGAATATCTAAGCTTCGAAGATAATCAAGCATAGCACCATAAACTCTCTTTTTTGCATATCCCCAAAAAGAATCATTGAGTGTTTCATCATATCTTCTCGCTAATTTTATTAATTCTTCTGTTCCTATCGCAGATAAATCCAGAAAGTCAATAGAGCTAGGTAATCTCTCTTTAAGTCTAAATGCCATCGCTTTAACGGCTGGTAAGTACTGAATCGCAAGCTCATCTTCTTTATGTTTTATATCTAGCGTATAGGCATTTTGAATCATGATTTTACTGCCCTATGCTCAGAATTCATTTTAATCGCTGCATCTGTAATCTTACAAGCAGAATCTATAAGTTTTTCTCTTTTGTTTATCTCGTTAACAAAAACATCTAATTCTCTTTCATGAATATCTCTTGGAAAGTAGTATGATTTTGCAGTAAGTGTTTTAAAATACAAGGCAATAATTATATGGGAAAAAAGATAAAAAAATGTTGTTATAAAAAATGTGTATGTGAGTAAACCTTCAGCATCAAAAGATTTTAATACACCAAAGATAATCCCAATAAAAAATCCTTGAACAGTAAAAAAATATACAAAATTCTCACCTAACATTCACTACCCCAAATACACTAAAAATGTTCTATTAATCGTTTAAATAGTCCACTAAGACCACTCTCATTGGCTTTTACTAGCACATTACGTTCCAATTTAGCAATAATTTTATTTGCTATTGCTTGTATATCTTTTTGCGGTTGAGAAGATGGATATGTAGCACAAAAAAGTGATCTTTTTTTCACGGAAGACGAAACTTTTATATCAGCATTTATTTTACCAATCAAATCTAGCTTTAGGTTTGAGCCAATATTTGCAAATGCTACTTTTTTTATTTTTCCAAAAACAGCTTCAGCCTCTTTTGCATTTTTTACCTGATTCATAATCATGCTAACATCATCTCGCAAGGTTGCTATTGTTTTTATAGTAGCATAAGCATCTGTAATAGCTGCTGGGTCAGGAACAGTAACAACAATTACATCATCTGCAGAATTTAAAAACATTTGTATATGTTCACCGATTCCAGCACCTGTATCGATAATCATAACATCAAGTTTATCAAGAATTTGTGCTTCTTCCATAAATCTTTCAAAAAGTGCCATATCTGAGTACTTTAATATTTCATCACCACTTTCACCTGGAATTAAAATAAGATTTCTTGTAATTGGAATCAAAATATCAGATACTGTAGCTTCACCCTTTAAAACATGTAAAATATTTTTCTTTATCTTTACATTAAACATTACATCAAGGTTTGCTAAACCAATATCCGCATCAAAAATCCCAACATTTAGTCCACCTTGAGAAAGGACATAGGCAAGATTTGAACTTATTGTACTTTTTCCTACCCCACCTTTACCACTTGTAATAGCGACAAACCTAGTTTTTTTTGATTTAGCACTTGCATTCGTTGCTACTAATTCTTCGAGTTTTTGTGCTTGATTTCCTATCATGCTTTGCTCCGATTAAAACCATGAAGTAAACATTCAACCAAAAAGTCACTACTTGCTCGAACTAAATCTTCTGGAACTTCTTGTCCCACAGAAAAATAACTTATAGGCTTGTTTGTTTCATAGGCAAGTGAAAAAATATTACCAAATCCTCTTGTTTCGTCAAGCTTGGTAAACATCATTGTATCTACATTTAAGGTAGCAAAGTTATCATATGTTGCTTTTAAATCCTCATATTTTATAGAACTAGGCATTACTAAAACTACATCTACATTGTACTCTGTATCATTTGCTGCCAAACACTCGTAAATTTTTTCTATTTTACCTTTATCATAAGGACTTGAACCCATAGTATCTATTAAAATATAATCACAATGTCTTAAAGAATTTAAAGCCGTTGGAAAATCTATAGGATCGACTACTGTTTCAATCCCTAACTTCATCATTCGGGCATACTGCATTAACTGTTCAACTGCACCGATTCTATATGTATCCAAAACTACAAGTCCAACCTTATACTTTTTCTCCATCAAGTACGAGTATCTCGCTGCAAGTTTTGCAATAGAAGTAGTTTTTCCTACACCTGTTGGTCCAACTAACATAATGACTTTTTTTGAACCCAAAGTTGGTGTACTTTCTAAACGTATTGGAATCATCTTTCTTAGCAGTGTTTGAAAATATCTTTTTACTGTTGCTGAGTTTTCTTTCATTTTATACGGCATATGTTCTAATGTCATTTGCATAATACTTTCAAGATGTTCCTGACTCATACCACTTTGAGAGGCTAATCTATAAATTTCTGCAAACTCTGGAGGAATGGAGCTTTCTAATATTGGTGCCTTTTCCTCCCAAAACATATTTTGAATGAGTTTTACTTTGTCACCAAGTTTGTTTATCTCTGACTTTATCTCTTTTAATTCTTTTGGTTCAGCAGCTGGTCTCATGTGTTGCGCTTGTTGTGGGACACCATACTCTTGGGCTGGGTTTGTAACTGATGAAATTTTAGAAATTTGTTCTGCTGCACTAGATATATCAAATAAAATATCTTCACTCTCTTGCCTGATTGGTGTCTGTTTATGTAATGGCTTGTTCACATTTGAATACGTATTTGTAAATGATTTCTGCTTTTTTAGTTCGGATTCTTCTATACCAATA
Organism: Sulfurimonas sp.; assembly: GCA_022712775.1. The sequence goes on along the minus strand of JAFLJZ010000017.1, from coordinate 6,099 downwards.
ACAATTTCATACATAGCTGGCTTACCTAAAGATTTTTTTTGAATCTCTCTCGTTTCAATAAGCATACCCTCATCACCAATCTCTAACTTAGCTTTTTTAAGTGCTTCAGATGGTGTTCTACCAGTAAATGTTAATATCTTCATTTTATACTCGCTAATGGAATCACTACACTTTCTCTCTTAAACCATTCGGCATGAGGAATAGTCAATTTTTCTGTTTTTATGATTCTATTGTCAAAAAATATAATATCCAAATCTAGTGTCCTTGGTGCATTTGCAAAACTTCTGCGTCTTGCAAATTTTCTTTCTAATCGCATTAAGTATTCTAAAAATACTTTTGGCTGCATATCTGTCTTTAAAACTAATATTGAATTAAAAAAATCATCTTGGTCTTTAAAACCAAATGGAGGATTTTTCAAAATCAACGAAGTCTGTAGAGTATCAACTCTTTTATCTCTCTGGAGTAAGACTAAGAGATGCTCAAACCTACGTTTTACATCTCCTATATTTCCACCGATTCCAATAGTCACTTCATATCGAAGTGTACTATAGAGAACAGTTCTTGCATTAAAACGAAGACCTTTAAAGGTTGTTAAACCATCAGTAAGTCTACGCTGTAAATACATCTATGCCTGGGGTGCTTGTTCTTTTTGTGCTTTTACTTCAGCCATAACTTGTAACATACCAACCATAGCTAAATGGTAGCCAAATGGACCAAATCCTATAACAGATGATGAACATACTGGCGCAATCATATTTTCTTTTCTAAAATCTTCACGACGATGAATGTTTGAGATATGAACTTCAATCGTTGGTATACCTACCGCAGCAATAGCATCACGAATAGCTATAGATGTATGCGTATACGCAGCTGGATTAATAATTATTCCATCAACCTCACCGAAACATTCTTGAATCTTATCAACAAGTTCACCTTCTAGATTACTTTGAAAAAATTCAATCTCTGTATCATTTTGAGTTGCAAAATCTTTCATCTGTGAATGAATTTGTTCTAACTTCATAGGACCGTAAACATGCTGTTCTCTAACACCTAACATATTTAAGTTTGGACCTTGTACTACCATTATCTTCATTTGGAACCTTTTTGTTTATGTATTTAATAGACTTCTTGCATAATCTAATACTTTAAGGACTTATTTTAGCTAAATAAAGCATAATCTAGTTTAAATTTAAAAAATAAATTACCAAAGATTAAATATGCAAATAATAACACCACACTACATACTTATGAGAGATAGAGTTTCAACGAATCTTTCTATTGCTTTTGATAAAATCATTCAAAAAATCGCTCCTTTTGATGAGTTAATTGAGACATATCCAGATGCAAAAGTCACTTCTTTAAGAGAAAATTCCCTTGTAATGCCAGGACTTATCAATGCTCATGTTCATATAGAATTTTCTGCAAATAAGACTGAACTTTCTTATGGGGATTTTATGGGTTGGCTTTATAGTGTAATAGAGAATCGTGAAGATCTTATTGGTGGCTGTAATGCGGACTGCATGAAAAAAGCAATTGATTCTATGCTCGATTCTGGTATCACTACATTTGGTGCAATTAGTTCTCATGGAATGGACTTAGAGGTTTGTGAAAATGCTGCGCAGAATGTTGTCTACTTTAATGAACTCATAGGTTCTCAAGCAACTATGGCTGACACACTTTTTGGTGATTTTCTTTCCCGTTTAGATGCTTCAAAAACTGTAAGAAGAGAAGGTTTTTATCCTGCAGTTGCGATTCATTCGCCCTATTCTGTACATCCTGTTCTTGTTAAAAAAGCACTCCAAATAGTAAAAAATGAAGACCTTAAATTAACAGCACATTTCATGGAAAGTGAGGCTGAGCGAAATTGGCTTGATTCTAGCGATGGTGATTTCAAAGAATTTTTTGAAACACTTTTAAAACAAAAATCTGCTGTGTCTGATTCTAAAGAATTTTTAGGTCACTTTGATGGGAAAAGCACACTTTTAACACATGTAGTTAAAGCTAATGATAAAGAACTAGAAACAATTTCAAAACACAATCATACAGTTATACATTGCCCTATTTCAAATAGATTACTTGGAAATCCAACTCTAAATATCAATGCCTTAAATGACAAAAATATAAATTGGGTCGTGGCTACAGATGGACTAAGTTCAAACTATAAACTTGATTTGTTTGAAGAGATGAAAGTCTCTTTATTTATGCATAGTGATGCACCTCTTTTAAAATTTGCTCAGTCTCTCCTTAACGCTGTTACAATAAATGCAGCAAAAGCTCTAGGGTTAAATACTGGGGAAATTGCAGAAGGTAAAAATGCTGATATGCTTATTTTAGACTTAGATGGGCAACCTAATGAAGAATTAGCCATCCATTTAATACTTCACAGATATAATATCTCTAAAGTTTACATAAATGGTAAGCTAGAAAAGGAAGACTAATGGAATTTATTAGAAAAATATTTTTACCAATAACTATGCCAGTGAAATTTATTCAAGAAAACTTTAAAGCAATGATATTTGTACTTATATTAGTACTACTGTTTGCACCAACAAGTGACAAAGATTTTACACCAAACAATCTACAAACTATTAATTTAATTGGACCAATTATGGAAGTCTCTGATGTTTTAAGTAAAATAGAAAAAGCAAGTACAAATGATGAGATTAAAGGTGTATTGCTTATAGTTGATTCACCAGGAGGAGCTGTAGCACCATCGGTAGAAGTAGCTTATGCTATAAAACGCCTAAAAGAGAAAAAGCCTGTTATCGTTTATGCTTCTGGTACCCTTGCAAGTGGAAGTTATTACTCAAGTATATGGGCAAATAAAATCATCGCTAATCCAGGTTCAATGGTTGGAAGTATCGGTGTTATTATGCAAAGTGCAAATGCTAGTGAATTATTATCTAAAATAGGAATAAAGTCCCAAAGTGTTCAAGCTGGAAAATATAAAAAAGTCGGAACGCCTGATAGAGAATGGACTGACTTTGAAGTAAATGAACTTAACAAAGTAATACAAGGAACCTATGATATGTTTACAAAAGATGTGGCAGATGCGAGAGGCTTAGATTTTAATAAAAGAGATTTCTATGCAAATGCTCATATCTTTACAGCACATCAAGCAAAAGAAGTTGGTTTAATTGATGAAGTTGGTGTAATGCATGATGCCAAACAGGAACTGATAATACTGAGTAAAGTAAGTGATCCTGTTTGGAATAAAGAAGATCAGTTTGATAAACTATTGAAAAAGCTATCGGCAACAACAGCGGTAACTCTTCATACATATTTTCCATCACTCATTTTAAAGTAGAGGAACTAAACCTCTTCTACTCGTACAACTTCATTTAGATTTTCAAAAATTCTCTTTACTCTATCTTGCCAAAGAACACCAAATTCCTTTAGCTCATCATTTGTTACACTTCCATCTGCCATTTTTTGCATCAATATTTGCATATCAGGATTTGGAAGAACACTTGATGGATTGTAAATAACATCAATTGCTTTTCCTGTGTCTAATCGCGTAAACCTAACTGATGATTCTATCTCAGAATTAAAATGCATAAGTGAATGCCTAGCAAACTTACCTTGCAAACCCTTAAAACCACTTTTATCTGTCGCTCCCGTGAGTTGGGAAATCACATTTCCAATTACTCCAGCAACTCCATCTTCTAGGTCTTCTTGGAATTCAACTTTTATATTTCCCCTAACAGGTAATATATCTGTGTAAAGTACCTTTAAACCTTCTAAGGTAATGATATATGCACCTGCAACAGTTGGACAACTATGCCCTGCTGATTTTACAACATCAATATAACTAAACGCATACTCACCATTTTCAAATGCTCCTAGAGCTTCACTTAGAGGATCTCTTACTTTTATACTTTCAATTGTTTCATAAAATTTTGGATAATTCATCTTTGTGTCCTTTTAATTACTTGTGCTTGTATATAAACAGTATCATTTTGAATATCAAAACTATCATTCACATGAAGTTCTGCAATATCAACTACTTTTTTATTTTGTGAAATCTGTGCAAAACCAGTTTTAGTTTTTAACTTTGGATTATTTGATTCTAACATTTTAAGTAGATTATTTAATTGGTTCTGTTTATTGTTTTGTATAGATTCTATACTATGAGGAAATCTATTTCTTATATTTTCTAAATCATTTTGTAAACTTTTTATCTTGAAAATAATATTCTGGTAAAACTGTTCTTTTAATTGTAAAATCAAAGTATTCTTTTGAGTTAATTGTTTCTCTATTGAATGTTGCGAATACGACTTATACAAATGCTCTAACTCTTGATTCTTATTAAATATTTTTTGAGTAATAATTTGAGTAAATTGATTACTTATAGAATCAAGGTATTGATACAAATCGTTAGAATCAGGTAAACATATCTCCATAGCAACACTTGGAGTTGCAGCCCGTACATCTGAAACAAAATCACTTATAACCCAATCTATCTCATGACCTACCGCAGATACTATAGGAGTTTTAGCCTTATATATGGAATTAGCTACTATCTCTTCGTTAAAAGCCCACAAATCTTCTATACTTCCACCACCACGACCAACGACAATAATATCATACTCTTTTGTATCCGCTACATCAATAGCGTTAGAGATAGATTGTGCAGCTTTATCACCTTGAACTAATACATCATAAATATCAATACTTAAAGCTCTGTAACGAGACTCGGCCACTCTAAGCATATCTTGAAGAGCTGCCCCTGTAGCTGAAGTAATAAGTGCTATGCGAGAAGGGAAGGAAGGAAGTTCTTTTTTAATACTTTGTTCAAAATAACCCTGATTAGACAACTTCTCTTTGAGTTGTTCAAAAGCTAAGGCCAAAGCACCTTGACCAGATGGCTGAATACTAAAACAGTTTATCTGGTATTCACCGCGAGGCTTATAGAGTGTAATAGCACCATCCAAAATAACTTTTTGACCCTCTTGGAGTTGAAACTTTAATTTTGAAGCATTCCCTCTAAACATTACAGCTTTTAAAGTGGAGCTAGAATCTTTAAGTGTAAAATATATATGCCCACTGTTGTGAAAGGTTATACGAGAGAGTTCGCCTTCAACTAAAACACGACTAAAAGTACTCTCAAGCAAACCTTTAATTTGTTCATTTAACGAAGAAACACTGAGTGTGTACATATTGCTCCAAATAATTTAATAATTTCAAACATAGTATAGCAAATAAGATTAGTTATTAAGACACCAATCTATCTTAACTTTTCCATGTTTATCCAAATATTCATTAGTACGAGAGAATGGTTTAGAACCAAAGAAACCTCTATATGAAGACAATGGAGATGGGTGTGGTGCCTTTAAAATTAGATGTTTACTCGCATCTACTAATAAAGCTTTTTTTTGTGATGGATTACCCCATAAAATAAAAACTATATTTTCATATTCTAAAGATAGCTTTTTTATTATAGAATCGCTAAATAACTCCCATCCCTTATTTTTATGAGAATGAGCTTTTCCAGATTCTACTGTTAAAACACTATTAATAAGTAATACACCACTATCAGACCATTTTTCTAAATTTCCATTTTTAGGTTCTTTACAAAAAGTATCATCTCTTAATTCTTTAAAAATATTTTTTAAAGATGGAGGTATTTTACATTCTTTATAAACAGAAAAAGCCCAACCATTTGCTTGATTTTCACTATGATAAGGGTCTTGACCAATAATCACAACTTTTACTTCACTAGGAGTAAGTAAATTAAAAGCTCTAAATATATTCTCAAATTTAGGAAATAACGTTTTTGTTTTATATTCTTCATTTATAAACTTATATAGTTGATTAAAGGTATTTGAGTTTAATTCTTCATCTAAAAATAATGACCATTCTTTGTTTAATTTCATAGTAGAATTATATCATTTAATATGAGTAAAATAAGTGTAATTAAAAAAAAAAGTGAGTAAGAAGAGTAAGTAAGGGATAAAGATTGACTAAAACTAGGCAGCGACCTACATTCCCACAAGTGAAACCTGCAGTATTATCAGCGATGAGAGGCTTAGCTTCTGGGTTCGGAATGGGACCAGGCGTTTCCCTCTCTCTATAGCCACCTAGACAAGTCAAGTCTAA
>JAFLJZ010000016.1 GCA_022712775.1 Sulfurimonas sp. | reverse complement strand
GGCAACGTATATACTTTGTTTTCGTATTGATCGTTGTTAGTCCAAAGCTCAATTTGTGCCAATGTTTGGTTGGTAAATGAGTTAGACATTACAAATGAAGGGTGGCCTGTGGCACACCCTAAGTTCACCAACCTACCTTCTGCCAATAGGATTATTTCGTTTCCGCTACCCATTGTGTAAAGATCAACCTGAGGTTTTATGGTGTTTTTTGTGTTGCCATAGGTGCCGTTTAACCAAGCCATGTCAATTTCATTATCAAAGTGGCCGATATTACAAACAATCGTTTTATCGTTCATTGATTCGAAATGACGTTCAGTTATGATATTATAATTACCAGTACAAGTAACAACGATGTTTGCTTCTTTTACAGCATCATCCATTTTTTTTACTTCGAAGCCATCCATAGCAGCTTGCAATGCACAAATTGGATCAATTTCGGTAACAATTACCCTTGTGCCGGCTCCTGCTAAAGAAGCAGCAGAGCCTTTACCAACATCACCATATCCTGCAACTACAGCAACTTTGCCTGCCATCATTACATCGGTAGCTCTTCTAATAGCATCTACTAATGATTCTTTACAACCATATTTGTTATCAAACTTAGATTTAGTAACAGAGTCATTCACGTTAATAGCAGGCATTGTCAACGTGCCATTAATTTCTCTTTCCAGCAAACGGTGTACACCAGTAGTGGTTTCTTCAGATAAACCTTTAATGTTAGATACAAGCTCCGGAAAACGATCTAATACCATATTGGTCAAATCACCCCCGTCATCTAATATAAGGTTTAGAGCTTTCCCATCTTCAAATGCATGAAGAGTTTGTTCTATACACCAATCAAATTCTTCTTCGGTTAGCCCTTTCCAGGCAAATACGGGAATACCGGCAGCAGCAATAGCAGCAGCAGCATGGTCTTGGGTAGAAAATATGTTGCATGATGACCAGGTTACATCTGCTCCTAGCTCAACTAGTGTTTCAATTAGCACAGCGGTTTGAATAGTCATATGTAAACAGCCAGCAATTCTAGAGCCTTTCAATGGTTTAGAATCGCCAAATTCTTTTCTCAGCGACATTAGCCCAGGCATTTCTGCTTCTGCCAATTTTATTTCCTTTCTGCCATAGTCAGCAAGGGAAATATCCTTAACCTTGTATTTTAGTGTTTCTATCATGATTAAATTAGATAATATTCTATATATTAAGGTCACAAAATTAACATTTTTGTTTTTGAATTGATGTAAATGTCTGTAAATCCTGTAAAACTTTCTGTAGTAATAATTACTCTTAACGAGGAAAAAAACATTGGGAGATGTTTAAAAGCGGCTTGGCAAGTAGCAGATGAAATTGTAGTGGTTGATTCTTTTTCAACGGATTTAACTAAAAGCATCTGCGAAAAATCCGGAGTAAAATTTGTTGAACATAAATTTGAAGGGCATATTCAGCAAAAGAACTTTGCGATTACACAGGCAAAATACAAGTACATATTATCTGTTGATGCAGATGAAGTATTGTCTAATGAACTAATCAGCAGTATTAAAAAAGTAAAAGAGAACCCTGTGTTTGAAGCCTACACCATTAATAGGATGTCCTATTATGTGGATAGGTTTATAAAACATGGACACTGGTTTCCTGACAAAAAAATTAGACTTTTTCGAAAGGGCATAGGAGAATGGGGAGGAAAAAACCCACATGATTTGTTCGCATTAAAAAGAGGCACTAAGACTCCAATATTAAAAGGAGTTTTACACCATTATACGTTTAGTTCTATTTTTGAGCATATAAAACAAGCTAATAATTTCTCTGAAATTGGAGCGAGTCAAATGGAGGGGCAAGCCACATTTTTTTTGGCGATTAAAGCTCTATTAAGCCCATTTTGGGGGTTTCTTTATGGGTATTTTATAAAACTAGGATTTTTAGACGGCTGGTATGGGTTAATAATTGCGATAGTTTCTTCTGCAGAAACTTTTTTGAAATACACGAAAGCAATAGTTAAACTTAAATCAATTGATACAATAGGCTGCGATGTAATTCATGTTTCATCCATGCAAACCTGGCGAGGTGGAGAACAGCAGGTAGCAAATTTGGTTTTGGGGCAAATAAAAAGAGGTTTGTTAGTTTATATGTTTGTAAAAAAAGGGTCAAGTCTTATGAGCTTTTGCATAGCTAACGAAATTCCATTTTCGGTCATTAAATTTAATAATGGGTTTAATATTTATTCAGCTTTTAAAATAAAAAAACTTAGCAAAAGGTTACAAGCTAAAGTAGTTCATATGCATTGTAGCCCTTCACATACGCTCAGTATTTTTTCTAAATTATTGGGTAACCCGGCTAAACTTGTGTTGAGCCGAAGAGTTATTTTTCCTGTTCGTTCTAATATTTTATCGTACAAAAAGTTTAATTATAGTGGCATTTCTAAAATAATATGTGTTTCAGAATCCACAAAGAAAGTTATGGCACAAACTGTGGAAGCAGTTGAAAAATTAGACATTATATATGATGGTATTGATATTGATAAATTTAAGCAAGTATATGCACCCCATTTAAAAAGAGAGTTGGGTATTGAAGGCAAAAAGGTAATAGGAAATATTTCGGCAGTAGTTGCCGAAAAAGATTATTTTACTTTTGTTGATACGGCTGAAATTGTGCTAAGCAAAATACCCGATGTGCACTTTTTAATTATTGGCTCAGGAGCAGAGTATGAGCCTATTAAAAAATATATATCTATTAAAAAATTAGGCGCAAATATTACTATGCTAGGGTTTAGAAAAGATGTTTCGGAGTTGCTATCAATCTTAGATGTGTTTTTAATGACTTCTACCATGGAAGGCTTAGGGAGCACCATATTAGATGCCTTTGCCAGTAAGGTACCTGTAGTTGCCACTAATGTTGGGGGTATTCCTGAAATAGTAATAAATGAGAATACCGGACTGCTATCAAATTCTAAAGATGTAGAAAGTTTATCTAATAATGTTATACGATTACTTAGCGATAAATTACTAAGTGACAAAATCGCTCAAAATGCCTATCAGCTAGTTAAATCAAAATTTAGCACAAACACAATGGTAAAGCTGACAAATGAAGTTTATGAATCAATTTTGCACTAAAAGTTTATAAATAAGCAATGAATTAATAGAGGTTCCCTTAAAAAAATGGCAGAATCTATCTTTAATTATAGGATTGAGAAACTTCCTCCTCTTTTTCTATTTATTTGTCTGTTGTAAATTGGTACATAGCTGTTAGTCGGCAAGGAAAATTAATCCCGGAAGGGCTGGTGTTAGAAAAGAATATTTC
>JAFLJZ010000015.1 GCA_022712775.1 Sulfurimonas sp. | reverse complement strand
TACCACGTCTATGTGCTTCATATATAGGTGCGAGTGCTGTCCCCTCATCTATAACTGCAAGCCAACCAGCATTACAGTGTGTTAAAATATTTATTGTTTTATTCTCTTTTTTATCTAAAATTTCTTCGATAATATCAGCACCATATGAAGCGATTTTTTCACTTTCTTTTGCTTCATCATCGTTTAATCTAATTGCAAAAAAAAGAGCATCTACGACTAAATCCACAGAATCTTCTAAATACTTCATCATCTTATCAACTGCCCACATAAGATTTACAGCAGTTGGGCGTGATTCTCTTATAAGTAATGCTTTTTCTTTTAGTTCTTCATAATCCTCAACTTCTCTACACGCTATATAGATTCCAAAAGCAGCTACACTTCCGATAACTCCAGCACCACGAACTGTCATATTTTTTATAGCTTCCACCACTTCCTCAGTTGTTTGTAAAACTTTTGTCTCGTATGAAAATGGAAGTTTTGTTTGATCGATTACTTCTAGAAATTTATCTTCATTTATCCATAACGCTTTATATTTACCTTGCACTTTTTATTATCTCCACTATTTCATCTATGTTTTGTATATTTTCATACTTCATCACAAATTCTCTTGCTATTTTAAGTGCTAATTCTTCTGCATTAGCTCGTAATACTTTATCTTCAATGCCACGAATTTCTTTCACACCAGCAACACCAAACACACGTCTTGCCATTTTACAGCCAGCGTAGCCTATAGAATCTTGTAAAATAGATTTTAGAAATTTTTCTTTATATTGTAATGCTGTTTTATCATCTATATATCCATCACGAAGTAAGGCAGAATCTTTTTGCTCGTTCCAAAGTTTTAAAAACTTTGTATCAAAAGCCTCTAAAATCTCTTTAATCGTTTGAAGCAAATACTCTTTAAAATCTTCATCCTTTGTAACAATAGCATGATGAATATAATTATTTACTAAGTTTGCAATTAAAGCCCCAATATCAAATCCAAAAGGACCAACAAATGCAAATTCAGGATCAATTACAAAAGTTTCATCGGCATTTAACATGATAGAACCAGTATGCAAATCTCCATGAATTAAAGCATCATTATTTGTCATAAACTTATATTTTAAATCAAGAACTTTTACTTTAAATTCCATATCTGAAAAAAGTTTTTGAGCAAGCGGGTTATTTTTTACATTTTCATTATCGTTTGTTTCATCTTCCATAAAAGCAGAGGTAAAAACAAAATCTTCGGTTAATTTACAAAGTTCTGTATTTGCATTAAACTTGTCAATAAGAGAGCGTTTATCAGTACTGTTTAGATAGAGAGAGGAGGTTTTAAAAAGTGTTTGTGCAAGATAAGTAGAGATATGTTCGCTTAAACTTGGACAATGTTGCGCCCTCATCAATCCATCTCTTAAAATAATATGAGAATCAAGATATTGCATCACGACAATAGACATATCTTCACTAGTATGATAAAGTTTAGGAACAAACTCTGGAACTATTTGTTTAAAAAGAGAGAGTGCACGTATTTCATAAGTCATTCTCTCACGAGAAAGTGCAAACTCTTCACCCACACAACGCAAGTAGGGAACAGCTTGTTTTACTATAAGCGCCTTAGTAGAATCATCAACTGAACTTACAAGATAGACATAGTTTAAATTACCATCTCCTATCTCCTTAACAGTTAATGAGCTATCTGAAAAATAGTCCATTACTTCTGTTACAGTTTCTAGGTAAGAAACAACACTCTTTACATCTAACTCTTTATAGTTCATCAACAATCCTCTAAACTATTTTAATGTATTAAAAATATCCATAGCATCTAATTTTTCCCAAGGATAATCACTTTGACCTACTTGACCACGTGCTGCAACATCTGCATAAAGGAATGTTTCGCTACTTGGCTTATCAAGACCAAATTTCTCTGTAATCCAATTTGGAGTTAATGAAAAAGTATCAGCTACAAAAGTAGATAACTTATCATCATCAAGACCATCGATAACAGTTCCATAAGTATCTACTGAAACAGAAGTTGGTTTTGCTACACCTATCGCATAAGAAAGTTGTACTGAACATTTTTTAGCAAGTCCAGCAGCAACTACATGTTTAGCTAACCATCTTCCTGCGTAAAGTCCACTTCTATCAACCTTTGTGTAATCTTTTGAAGACTGTGCTCCACCACCGATAGGTGCATATCCACCGAAGCTATCAACAATTAGTTTTCTACCTGTTAATCCAGAATCATGTAATGGAGAATGACTTACATAACGTCCTGTAGGATTTAAGTGTACTATCGTTTTTTTAGGGTCATATAAATTTGTAGGAAGTCCAGAATCATCAATAAGACCCTGAAGAAGTTCTCTTACCTCTGTTATGTCCATATTTTCATTTGAAGGAGCTGATACTACAATAGTATGAATTGATTGTGGTTCACAATTTTCAAAATTTGCTTTATTTCCATAGTCAAGTGTAACCTGTGTTTTAATATCAACACCTAATTTATGATTATGTTTTAGAGCATAGTGATATACTTTATCACTTAACACTCTTGCATATGTAATCGCAGCTGGCATATAGTCTGCTGTTTCATTTGAAGCATATCCAAACATAATTCCTTGGTCACCTGCACCCGTCTCACCATCTTCTTGATCAACACCCTGATTAATATCTGGAGATTGACGGTTAAGTAAAATTTGAACCTTTACATCCTCGGGAAAAAGACATTGTTCTCTTGTAAAAGAACCTTTTCCATCATAACCGATGTCAATTAAAGCATCTTTTACAATTTTTTCATACTGGGCATCAGAGAAGTTAGCTTTAGAAGTAACCTCTCCACCGATAATCACGTGTTGTCCTGCAACAAAAACTTCTGATGCAACTCTTGACTTAGGGTCTGCTATGATTAAAGCATCAACGATACTGTCTGCGATTATATCCGCACATTTGTCTGGGTGTCCTGGAGCTACTACTTCACTTGTAAATAAATACATTTTATTCCTTGAATTATTATCAGTGTATATAAACTACACTAGTTTGAAAAGTTTTACACTTTTCGTATTTTCATAAATGGGTGTTTAACCCAAAACCTCTAACTCATCACTATATTTTTTTTCACAGTATGGTTCATACGATGATTTATACACAGCATAATGTTTTGTTGTCTTATGTCCATCAAGAGCCTTCTCATCTCTCCAACTTTCATACGCCATAAATTTTCTACGATTTCCCTCGTATTGAAAGATTTCATAAAAAATACAACCATCTTCAGCTTGGCTTGGAACAACCATAGCTGAAAGAAGTTCTTTCATTTTTTCTTCACTACCCTCTTTGGCAATGAATGTTACTCTTTTTGTTATTGTCATTATTAGATTCTCCATAAAATAATTAAAAGGATTATATCTAATTTATATTAGTTCAATATAATGTTAAAAACTTATGAGGATTCTTTGTGGATATAAAGTTACAAATAGAAGATATTATAGAACAAAAAGGCTCAGATTTCGAACTTTCTAAGCTTTTTAAAACATATATTAAAGAATATAAAGATGGCTTACCTGCACTTTTTGAGAGTTCACAGGGAAAAGATTTTTTAGTAAAACATACTAAAAAACTTGATTCTATTATAGACTTAATGTACAAAACTGTTCTTCGTCGTCTTTTTGGAAACTATATTCCGATGCGAAGCTCTATTCCTATAGCCATAGTAGCCCTTGGGAGTTATGGACGCGAACAATTATGTGTTCATAGTGATATAGATTTACTCATCGTTTATGAAAAAATCGAGGGATATAATTCTGAACTCATCATTGAAAAACTTTTTTACCTTGCTCTGGATTCTGGACTTAAACTTGGACATCGTGTGCATGAAACCTCCGACCTTTTTAAAGCAAGTAATGAAGATATTACTATTAAAACTTCTTTAATGGAATCACGCTTTATCACGGGTTCTTCTTTTGCATGGCAAGAAACTACTCGACAACTTAACAAAATCAGACTTCATAATCAAAAAGAATTTATCCTTGCAAAAATAGAAGAATCACAAATACGAAGAAAAAAATACCCAACTTCCATGCAACCTAACATTAAAGAGAGTGTTGGTGGTCTTCGTGATTCTCAGCTTATTTCTTGGATTGCACATACAATTTATTCAATCACAAATTTAAAAGATTTAACTGGTGAACTATTTAATGAAGAAGAATACAAAGAGTACCGTATAGCATTAGAACTTATCTTTCGTGTAAGAAGTGCCTTGCATCTTATACGAGGGAAACAAGAAGATAGACTTTTATTAGAGCTCATGCCTCAAATTGCTACAATGCTTGGATTTAAAGATGCTAAAAAAATGGCAACAAAGGTTCTTCAAGCACAATGGAGAATCAACAACTTTACACAAATATTTGTTAAAAAAATGGTTCGCCCCTACATCGTAGATAGTTCTTATACTTCCAAGTTTAGACAGGCGAGAATCACAAAGGGAATTTACGCACTTGATGGTAGATTATTTGCCTCATACAATTTAAAAGCTCTACCAATCAATACGCTCTTAGAAATTCTTGTACAACTACCGGATATAAATTATAAATTTGATGCAGGATTTCTAAACCAATTTACCTATACAAAAATTAAACACCCTCTTAGCCAAGAAACATATTCACTTTTAAAAGAGTTATTTAAAAAACAAAATATGTACTGCTTTTTAAAACTTTTTTATGATGCTGGTGTTCTTCACCATCTTTTTTCAAATTTTAAAAAAGTTCTTCATTTACCACAGTTCGATGGTTATCATCATTATCCAGTAGATGTACATTCTATAAGATGTGTTGAATCTTTAGAAAATATAAAAGAAAAGTTCATTCAAGACCTGTATAATTCATTTAACGAAGAAGAAAAACTTGTTCTAAAAATTGTTGTTTTATCGCATGACACAGGAAAAGGAAGAAAACAAGACCATAGTGAGGTTGGAGCAAAACTTATTGTTCAATTTTGTAAAAATCTTCGCATAAATGAAATCCTTACACAAAGAGCTGTTACACTTGTTAGACACCATGTAACAATGAGTAATATTGCTTTTAAAGAAAATATTCACAATGAAAAAACACTCTATAAGTTCATGTCTTATGTTGGAGATACAAAAAATTTAAAACTTTTGTATGTTTTAACTTATGCAGATATAAATGGTGTTGGTGGTGATGTTTATAATTCATTTAACTCAAAACTCATTTATGACTTATACAAAAGTTCCTTAGAAATCTCAGAAAATAGCGATAGAATCACAGATGCTAAAAAAAGATTAAATATAGAAAAACGTGTAAGAAATCAAGCAGAATTCAAAAGTTTAAATTCTCTTATGAAAAAGAAAATTCTTCGAGTGGAATCAAACTTATTCTTTTTTAAACATACACCTACAGATATTATTTCTATTGCACAAAGAGCAAAAGAAACTATTGATTTTAGTTTCGACATAAAATCTAAAAAATCATTAAGCATTGAAATTTTTCGTAAAATTCCACTTAATATTGGTTATTTACTTGCTACCTTAAGTAATTTAGATGTACGAAGTATGGAAATATTTACACTTTTTGATGATGTAAAATATTTTAAAATAGAATTTATAAAGACAATTGATGAGGATGAACGTCTTGAAATAGAAACTATCATACACAATGCTTTTGATATGAAAAGAGAAGTTAAACTTCAAAATATACAATTAACAAAAGAAAATATTACTATTGATTGTGAGCATTCTTTAACACATGCTGAAATAAGTGTCCATACAAGTAATCAAAGAGGTTTACTTGCCTTTGTTATGAGTTGTTTTGAAGAACTCAACATCAATGTAGTGACCGCAAAAATTCACTCTTCTAAACATAAGGTAAAAGATAGCTTTTTAATCGAAAAACAAAACAACTTATGTGATAATACGGGCGAAATTTATGAACTTTTAATAACTAAGGAAATATAAATGTGTGGAATTGTTGGATACTTGGGTGTTAAGAACACCAAAGAAATACTTTTAGACGGACTTAAAGAACTTGAATACCGTGGTTATGATTCTGCTGGAATCGCTGTTTTACAAAACAATAATTTCTCTAACTATAAAGCAGTTGGGAAACTCATCAACCTTGAAGAAAAAACAAAAGATTTCACTACAAATGGCTTTGCAATAGGCATCGGGCATACTCGTTGGGCAACACACGGAAAACCTACGGAGCTTAACGCGCATCCGCACTTAGGTGAAAGCTCTTATGTTGTTCACAATGGAATCATAGAAAACTATGTAGAACTTAAACACGCTTTAGAATCAGAGGGTGTAAAATTTTTAAGTCAGACAGATACTGAAGTTATCGTTCATCAATTTGAGAAAAACCTAAAGCTTGAAAAAACTGCTTTTGAGGCATTTTCAAAGACTATAACAGAACTCGAGGGTGCTTATGCAGTACTTCTTGTAACAAAAAGTGAAAATGAAACTATATTTTTTGCTAAACATGGTTCACCTATGCTTGTTGGAATAAATGAAGAAAATGAAAAATATTTCGCTTCTTCTGATACTCCATTAATAGGTCATGCTAAAGAAGTGAATTATTTTGAAGATGGTGATTATGGATATGTTTCAAAATCAGAGATAGCAATTTTTTCTTCAGATGGGAAAAAACAAGAACCTAGCTTTACTAAAATTTCTACAAATAGATTATCTGCTCAAAAAGATGGCTTTAGATTTTTTATGGAAAAAGAGATTTATGAGCAAAGTGATGTGATTGCAGATACTCTTTTAGGTAGATTAAATGAAGATTCTATAAACTTTGATGAATTAGATTCTTCACTTTTTGAAGGTATTAACGAAATAAAACTATGTGCCTGTGGTACTTCGTATCACTCCGCATTAAGTGCTTCTTATATGTTTGAACGCCATGCAAAGATAAGATGTTCTGTTGAAATTGCTAGTGAATTTAGATACCGCGAACCACTTATGTGTAAAGATACACTCTTTGTTGTAATCTCGCAAAGTGGAGAAACAGCAGATACACTTGAAACATTAAAAATGGCAAAAAAAGCGGGATTAAGAACCCTTGTAATTTGTAATGTAGATAACTCTTCTATGGTACGACTTGCGGATGCTTGTATCTTAACACGTGCAGGAATCGAGAAAGGTGTAGCATCTACAAAAGCTTTTGCAACACAAGTAACTGTCTTTTGGATGTTAAGTCTCTATG
>JAFLJZ010000014.1 GCA_022712775.1 Sulfurimonas sp. | reverse complement strand
CTTTCAAGGTATCTTCGGAGCTTCTATGATGACTTTATATATAGACCTTGTTTTACAAGACTATCCACTAGTTATAGCCATAAGCTACATTGTAGCAATCAGTTTTAAGAACTATGATTCTTTTTATCTCAATAGTACAAGAACAAAACTATTTTTTGCATTTGGATTTTTCGTTATAGGTCTATTTGTATCTAGTATGCTTTTTTCTTACTAAAGGAAAATATTATGCTAGATATTAATCATATCATATCGGTTATTAGTCATGAATTTAACACCTTTGGTGTTGAATCCTATTTAATGAATGGTTTTTCTGTATGGGTAGCTTATAAAATAACTGGCTCACTATCAAGAGTTGGTTTCAGAATTTTCTGGTTGGTGTATTCGTTACTCCACCTGTTTCAAATCTTACAATCTAATTCCATACTTTACAATCCATTTTTTGCTTTTGCTATTTCAGTATTTTTCTTACAAGTTGATGTCTTAAAATATACTCATAATGCGATAGATTATTTTAAACAACGAGCATTAAATAAGTATCAATCGTGTGTAGATAGAAACGCATTTATAGAAAGAGAAGAAGACAAAGTTAAGAGAGAAAATAAAAATTCTGATACAGAAGCTCTGAAACAAAAACAAGAAAATCGTTTTTTAGAAAATCTTAGTAACAAATTAGATTTTAAGTAAATTATACAAGGAAAGTACAATGGATAATAATAGCTTGGTACTTGCAAAAAAGTATCTTAATTTAAATACTAGTGATGATAGTTTCACTATTGGGAGTTTATCAATCGCTAATAATGAAGATATGATTATAGAGATTGTAGAGAGATATTATAATCATATAAATAGTATCTTGCAAACTACAGAAAAAGAACTTCAAAGAGATGAGAAGTTATTTAATTATTCCTTTAAAAGAGAGGTAATAAATAAAATAAAATCACGGTTTTTTCCAAGATTTACAGATTTTAATAATCTGTTTCATAATAAAAATAACTATAGAAATGAAAATTTATCTGAATTATCCTATTGGCCTCAGTATGATAGCCAAAGAGATAATTTTGTTAGTGGGTACAAAGCTACTAAAGAGCTATATTGCAAACTAGTAAAAGGCAGATATACACCAAAAGGACTAAAAGAACTCATTACAAAAACAGTTCCTATTTCATTAAGTCCTCAAGATACATATGTACATACTGCTATCGTTTCAAAAACGGATACTGGAAAATCAAGTTTAATTTTAGAGTTAGCAAAAAATATAATTGATAAAGGGGATAGCTCATTAGTAATTTTAGAACCTCATGGCGACCTTTCCCAAGACATCGCTAAACTCACAAAAAGTGAAAACTTAGTTTATTTAGACCCTTTTCTAAATTCAGAATTTTCTCCAACAATAAATATATTTGATATTACAAATATTACTGCTAATAATATTAGTATTTATACTTCATTAATCGTAAATACCTTTAAACAAATTGTC
Source organism: Sulfurimonas sp. (assembly GCA_022712775.1). The sequence goes on along the minus strand of JAFLJZ010000014.1, from coordinate 819 downwards.
GGAGTTGAGTTTTCAAATAATATGCACTCACTCATTACACCAATGATAGCTGTGTTACTTCAAATCCCTAATACTTCATTCTATGATATGCTGAAATTTTTAGATGATAAGCAAAATAAAGATTTATTAGCATATGGAAAAAACAATGCTTTGATTTCTAGTCATAGATTATTTTTTCAAACACAATTTTCAGAAGCTAGATATTCTGCTACAAAATTTTCAATTGCAGGAAAATTAAATATATTACTTCAAGATAGCCTTTTTAGTAATTTATTGACAGGGAATAGTACTATCAACCTAGAGGAATTAATTAATACAAAGGGCAAAGTAATTGTTATACGACTCAATACAATTAAGATGATTGAGACTATAGAGCCAATAGGAAGATTTATACTAGCGATTATAGTTTCCTATGCCTTTCAGAGAGAAAATATAAATATAAACAGCAGAGTACCTTGTCATTTATTTATTGATGAGGGTTCAATGTTCTTAGGGGATAGTATAGAGTTGATTTTAGCCCAAGCACGAAAATTCAAGCTGTATTTATTAATGGCTTTTCAAAACAATGCACAATTAACTTCATCAATAAATGCTTCTATTTTATCAAATACATCTCTAAAATTTGTAGGTATAAATTCTCATAAAAACCACTCAATTATGAGTAAAGAAATAAATATTTCAATTGATGAATTAAACTCATTAACGAAAAAGGGAGAATTTTATTTAAAGGTAGGTAGCAACAAAGCATTTCAATTTAGAGTTTCAGATAGATTATTTAATAAAAATCTATATCACTCTGAATATCAATTTTCTAAAATC
>JAFLJZ010000013.1 GCA_022712775.1 Sulfurimonas sp. | reverse complement strand
TGCAATACTGTTATGGCAATAGCACCTACTTTTGGTGGAATAAATCTTGAAGATATAAAAGCACCAGAGTGTTTTGAGATTGAAAGACGTCTCGTAGAAGAACTTGATATTCCAGTTATGCATGATGACCAACATGGAACTGCTGTCATTTCAAGTGCGGCAATTATCAATGCTTGTAAGATTGTAGGCAGAAATTTAGAAACGCTAAAAGTAGTTGTTGTGGGTGCAGGAGGTGCTGCAATTGCATGTGCACGACTTTACCGTCACCTTGGTGTAAAAAATCTTTATATGATAGATTCTAAAGGTGTCGTTCATAGTGGACGAAGTGATTTAAATGATTTTAAAAGAGAATTTGCAAATCATCCTTATATGACGCATGCAGAGGTGTTTGAACATGCCGATGTAGTACTTGGTCTCTCTCGTCCTGGTACTTTTAGTGTAGAAGATATTAAAACTATGAGCGAAGACCCTATCGTGTTTGCTCTCTCAAATCCAACCCCAGAAGTATTCCCAGATGATGTACTTCGTGCTCGCCCAGATGCTATAGTTGCAACAGGACGAAGTGACTTTGACAACCAAGTGAACAATGTTTTAGGTTTTCCTTTTATCTTTAGAGGTGCAATGGATGTAAAAGCAAGGGAAATTAATATAGAAATGAAAATAGCAGCGGCGTATGCTTTAGCAGAATTAGCACAAAAAGAAGTTCCAGAGTACCTCAATGAAATTTATGGAAAAAAACTAGAATTTGGAAGAGATTACATTATTCCAAAACCTTTTGATAAAAGGCTTATTGTTGAAGTCTCAAGTGCAGTAGCCTTAGCTGCTATAGAATCAGGTTCATCGCAAATGAAAGACTTTGATTTAGAGGCGTATAGAAAAGAGTTGGCTACTCGAATTTAGGTAAAATATTGCTTTCATGCAAGAGAGAGTTTTGCTTTTCATAGTAAGATATCCATGCTAAAAAGTTTATATATACCTTTGCCTTAGGTGTTGTCTGATTTAAGAGATGGTTGTTAACTGTCTCTGCTTTATAATAAAGCGGTCCAACAATCATCAAGGTTACTAAAACTATCTTGAGACTATCTGCTACAGTATGTGAAACACGAAATAAAGTCATCAACATCCCAAATACTGTGATAATATTTAAAAGTAAGGCTATCATAGAGATTGATAAAGCAAAAGGTGGAATATAGAGTAGTTTTATCGCATCTTCTCCATATATCGCAGCTTTTTCACAGTCCTTGAAATCTTCTTCTTTAAAATTCATCGCTTCTATTTTGTCTTTAATTACAGGTAAATACACCATTGCTCTAAAATTTGCTAAATCTTTTGTATAAAGTGCATCTAAAATATTTTGTATTTGTTCTTTATCCTCTGTTTCTAATCGCGACTTAAGTTGTGATACTATGTAGTCACTATGAAGAAATTCTTTGAAGTCCATACTCAGTTTAATATCATTTTCCCCTATCTTTTCTTCAAGCTTTGTATAAAATTTATCATAGGCAAATTCATATTTTTTTGAAGACATAATTTTAAAATACTTCTTGAATTCTTTAAGAGAATAATCGAATTCATAAGGAACTAATATATCTTTTTCTTTAAGTTTACTCATAACAGAATATCTTGTCTCATAGTGATACATAAATCCTTCTACATTCATATTCTCAGGTAGATTTTTTAATTTGTCATCAACTTTGAGCATGATTTCTCTAATAATAATTGTTTTAACATGTTCTTCACTTACATTTCCATTTGCATCTTTCCAGTCATTTGGTTCTATATAATGTCCAAAATAAGATACTATTTTCTTTTTATATTTTCTCTTCATACCTGGAAATCTTTTATATCTAAAGTATTTTTTTAAATCTTTTTGTAATTTTTGCACCTTAGAATCTATTGTATAATAGGCTATTTTTTCATTAACAGTTTTCCAGCCACTTGCGTAATCATAATACGCTTTTTTTAAACCTTCTACAAGTAATATATATGCTTCATTCATCTCTTGAAATTCTAACTGTGCGAGTTCATCTCTAATTTTTATCTTGTTTTTATTTATTTCATTCCATAAATGACTAATGTCAATAGAAGCTTGTTTATACAGCTCTTTTTTACGAGTGAAGTCCTCTTGAAGATTTTGACTTATATACAAGTCTGCTACTTTTGCTTTACCTCTCTCTTTTAGTTTACTAATGAGTTTTTCATCAGCATGAAGAAGTAAAAAAGTATTTGTGAGTAAAATTCTGTCATTGACATCGATGCTATTTGTTTGAATCTTTTTACTATCAACAAAAGAATCATAAACAAAGATATTGTTTAAGACTCCGTATTTAAAAACATTTACATAGTAGGCATCATGTCTTTTTTCTTTGTTCTCTTCGACTATTTTATCTACAACAGCATTCAAACTTTGGTAGGATATAGAAAAAGTTACAACACTTAAAAATACAAGAACTATATAGGTACTCTCCGAAGAAAGCCTATTTGAGATAAAGTAAAGAAACGGAAATAAAAGAAGGGTGATACCTGTAGCAGAAATCAAGTGACCATTTGTGTTTAATGCATCAAGTGTTTCTTTGGTTAAAGAGGCCCCTGTTGTTATCGTTAATACATAGTAATTATAGTAACTCTCTACAACGATGTATCCAAGTTTAAAAAGTATAACCCCAATAAATAAAAATAAAGGGTATTTAATTCTTGAAACTGTAGTATTCAAAACTACTCTATATCTATTGGTTTAGAAACTTCAGGGTTTAGCGTTTCGAAAAACTGTATCGCTTCTATTTCGATGTTTATTTCTTCTTTTTGAACATCTCCCATCTCTTGTAAATCTTCTTGGGAAATAAATTGCTTTTGTAAAAATTCTTTTCTTTGCTGGGGTGTTAATTTTACCAAATTTTCTTCACTCAAATCAGAATAGTCTTGATTATTTGTTACAATATCTGCTGTAGATTTTACTGTCTCTTCAATCGATTTAAATAATTTTTTTCCACCACTTTTGAACAGGCTATCTGCGTAAAGAAAATTTACTACCAAAAAAGAGAGAGTAAAAATTGTAATCAGTTTATTCATATATATCTTAACTTTAATAATTATTTTTTACAATTATATCATATATAATCTTTAATTATTAATAAGCGAATAAAACTTTGCCAAACCCTTTGTTGCTTTAGAATCAAGTCTATACGTGATGAGTTCTAAATATTTTAAAATATCTGCAGAATTAATATCTGTTCTTAACGAGGCCTTTTGTAAGAGATAATATGGGATTTTAATTTTTTGTCTTAAAAATTGTTTCTCTATAGCCATATAGGTATTTTTATCTGAATGAAAACAAAGAATGGCAAAAACAAAGGGTAAATTATATCGACGATTCCACTCCTGTGCTAAATCAATATAATCATCTGATTTTAATGCATATTTCAATGCCTTATCCCCTATAAGAACCTTACCTTTGATGTTTAATACATTTGCTAAAACATTTGAAGTTGCTGATTCTTCATCTAATTCATCATGTTCTTGAGGAATAACAATAACACTGCAAACTTCTTTTTTAGCAATGATTCCAAGATGGAGATTTTTGTATTTTTTCGCACCAACGCTTGAGATAAAAGCAGCATCAACACGACGAGAGATAAATTTTTTGTTTATAAGAGAAGGTACGCCTTTTTTGTACTCCATACTCATACTTTGCTGCGAACTTTTCGTAAAACGTTTCATAAAAACATGAAATGGTAAAAGATTTAGATACACAATTTTTCCAAAAATCACACAGACACCTTCTTAACTCAAAGACTATAATTATGAAATTATACACTGCTTAACTTATCTTTGATATAATCGCAGTAATATCTATAGGAGATACTTCATGATTAGAGTAGAATTTTTAGGACCTATCCAAAAAGATGCTTTAGAGTTAGATATAACTAACCTAAGTGAACTTGCAACTTTACTACAAAAAACTCCAGAGATGGCAGAATGGTTAGCTAACTCGGCTGTAGCTGTCAATGATACGCTTGTATCTTCACTTGATTTTCCGCTTAAAGATGGAGATAAGGTTTCAATGCTTCCTCCCGTTTGTGGTGGTTAAATGATGTTAAAGCTTTTCGATGGAGGACTTGATGTACCCAAGATTATAAAAACTTGGTACGAAGAAGAATCTAAAAGTAACTACGGAGCATTTATCCCTTTTATCGGAACTATTCGTGATGAAGACGGAATTGATGGTCTTAGTTTTGATATTTATGAGCCTATACTTGAAAAATGGTTTGCTTCATGGCAAGAAAAAGCTAAAGCTAAAAATGCGATTATAAAAATGGCACACTCCCGTGGGGATGTCTTTCTGCATGAAAGCTCATACATAGCCTGTGTTTTTTCACCAAAAAGAAGAGTAGCCTTAGAGTTTATAGATGAGTTTGTTGAAGACTTTAAAGCCTCTGCACCCATCTGGAAATACGATTTAAAAAATTCAAAAAGAATCTATGCACTTGATCGCTCAACAGCTATCAAAGGTAGTGGATTATTAGGAGCTAAGTAATTATGGATTTATTATCATACGAAGTAAGTCAAAATATGTTAGATTTACTCGAAGTTAACTCTACTAAAAATGAAAATGTACCTCTGAGTTCATCACTTGGTAGAATCTTGGCTAAAGATATTGTGGCAGTTTATAATGACCCACAATTTCCAACGGCTTCTATGGATGGTTACGCTGTAATTCATGCTGACTTGGATTCAGAGAATATAGAAGTCTTGGGTTTTAACCCAGCTGGAAATGATGAGCAAAGAACAGTAACACAAGGTACATGTATCAAAACATTTACAGGTTCTAAAATGCCACAAGGTGCCGATACACTTATACAAATAGAAAATGTAAGTGTTAACGGTAACACAATCACTATAGATGAGAAAGTACCTTTAGGTTTTTCTGTTCGTCCAATTGGTGAAGGATATAAGTCTGGTGATGTTCTTATAAAAAAAGGCACGAAGATTGGCTTCGCAGAAATAGGTGTAATGGCAGGACTCAATACTGTTATGGTAAATGTAACTGTTAAACCTAGGGTTGCTGTCATCGCAACTGGAAGTGAGATTCTTGACCTCGGAGAGGCAAGTGATAACCCTGCTCAAATCCGAAGTTCTAACAACTATACCCTCGCTGCACTTTTTGAGCAAGCTGGCGCTGAAGTTATACAACTTGGAACGGTTGGTGATGACAAAGATTCTATCATGAAAACTTTTGAAAATGCTCTTTGCTCTGCTGATATACTTGTAAGTACGGGTGGGGTAAGCGTTGGTGATTATGATTTTGTAAAAGACATCGTACCTCGTTTAGGTGCAGAGGTTATTTTTAAAGGTGTTGGGATTAAACCAGGTCGTCATATCATGGTAGCTCAAAGAGATAATAAGTTTATCCTTGCTCTTCCAGGTTTTGCTTATTCTTCTACTGTTACTGGAATGCTTTATGGTCTTCCTCTCATTGGTAAAATGCTAGGCAGAGATAATCCATTTACAATGGTTGAAGCAAAATTAAGTGAAAACTTTACAAAGCGTAGTCGTTTTACAGAATTTACTGCGTGTAATATTTCTATAGAAGATGGAGAATATTTTGTTAACTTCTATGGTAAAAAAGTTGGAAGTTCTGCGATTTTAACAAATATGCTTAATAATAGTGCCTTAATGATAAGCGGGGAGGAAGATAAAAACCTTGAAAAGGGAACCTGTGTAAATGTAATTTTACTTGAGAATTTTTAATGCAGGCTATTTCAATTAATCCAAGTACACAGAGTATTGAAAATATAGATATTGAGATGCAAGCAAATACTGTTTATACATTTTTTAGCTCAATTCTCATAGATGAGCTTACAAGCTTAAAAGATCATACTATTTATACAGATGCAAATGCTCTCCAAGAGGATAAGATACCTTTTTTTATAGGGGAGCAACTTCTTCTTGGAAATTCTCTAATAATGGGAAGTTCAGCACTGGGTGATAGTGACACACAAGTTCCAACTACAGTTATAGAAGAGCTTATTTCTTATGAAGTATCTGATTTTTATACTGGTGTATTTCAAGTTTTGTCTCAAACGGACATCAATCTTTATCGTTTTTTTTCTCTCACTAAAGACAATCAAAAAGTAGAGGTGAATCTTGAATGGACCCTTGGAACTTTTAATATAGCAGATGAGAGAACAAAAGAGTATTTTATAAATGAGCTAAAGAAGTCTCTAGAATCAGATAATACACAAGAAACGATTGAGAAAATGGCGCAGTTAGCTTTAAATGTAGCTTAGTCTGATTGAATGTAAATTCTCTTTATAAGCCACACTATGGTATAATATGATTATATTAAATATAAGTGAGGCATTATGTTCAATTTTTTCTTAAGGCAAACAGATAATTTTATCTGTACAAACATAAAGACTATCTTTGAAAGTTTAGAAACAAACTACAAAGAAAAAGGTCTTAAAGTTGATTTAATTCAAGAGTTGAAAAACTTAGAATTTGATCCATTTGTTAATATTAATTACAGAAGCTCGGCTTTTGAAAAAAATATTAAACTAAAACTAAAAAGTGTTATTGGTATATTCTTTGTACTTATTCCACTCTTGGTGATGTTAGGTGCATCTTATCTAATGGATATACCGTATTCATATTCATTTTTAGTAATCTTTATGGTGGCAATATTTGGGGCAGCTCGAACAAGTAAAGTTGCAACAAAATACTCAAACTTTAGACATACTCCTAGTTTAGGTACTTGCTAAAATAACTCTTTAAAAGTATATGACAACCTCAAGTCTAATACTTTTAATCCATATTTACAAAGAACTGGAAATTTCCATTTCTTTGTAAAAGAAGTCTTGGGTGAAATTTAAAATCTGAAATATACTTCATTACATCTTCTTGTTTTTTTACTCTGTGTGTATTTACCTTTAAAAGCTGGTCACCAAGCTTCAGTCCATAAAACTTTTTGCTTCTATCAATTTTTATGATGTAAAGATTTTTATCAAAAGTAAGTCCGTACTGCTCAAGATATGTTTCAATCTTATAACCACCACTTAGTCTTTTTTGACCTCTCACCTTTATGTTAATCACCTTAGAGTTTCTTCGTACTTTAACATTATGCATCGTTCCGATTCTTGAAAAAAGTATTCTTTGCATAAGAGTTGAACTATACTTAATTTTACGACCATCAAAAGCTAAAATATAGTCACCTTTTTTAAAAGGATTATTTTTCATAAATGGGTCGTAAGAAACTACTTCAATACCTTTTTTAGTATCTTTAACTCGTATTCCAATATCTGCGTAACGAATATCTTTTTTACTTATAAACCTTTTAATATATACTTTTTCTATGATTCCTCGCCATGTCACGATTCCCTCTAAGGAACAACAACTATTTGTAAGAAGTGCAGGAACTTTTAGCTTTGTATTTATTTTTGCGAACTGGTTTAAGCCGATTTGTCTTGAGGTAATTCTAACTTCTTTTGCAGATGTATTCGTTACCATAGCTATGCCTGAAGGGTATTGCATATTTATTTTAAATGGATATGCAAAACCTTTAGTATCTTTAACTATATAAAGAGAAAGAAATGGATCATGTTTTAGAATCTTACCCTTGGGTTTTGTACGCGAAAAAACAAGCCGTTTATATTTTGATAGTGGAATTTGAAGTGTTTTGTTTTGAATAGATTTTGAATGTTTTATTTTCTTGATACAAGAGTTATAGCCACCCTCACACGCATAAAGATTAAAAAGAAGAAAAAAGGTAAGAGCTACAAAAACTCTTAACATTTATTTTGCTCCAAAAGGGTTCATGCCACCCATACCATTCATTCCGCCAAGCATATTCATTGCTGAATTTTTTTGGTTATCTAAAACCATTTTGTTTGCATCATTTATGGCACCTATGAGCATAATTTCTAGAGATGCTTTGTCACTTAGGAGAGAATCATCGACATTTAAGTCAATCACCTCTCCTTTACCATTTACGCTAAGCTCAACCATCCCACCACCAGTTTTTACACTAAAGGTTTTTGATTCCAACTCTGTTTGAAGTTTTTGTGCATTTTCTTGCATACCTTCAAGCATTTTACTCATATCACCCATGTCAAACATAATTTATATACTATCCGCTATAGTTTCTATATCGTTTTTATCATCTAAAATAACGACCTTTGGTTGGTACGTCTCAAGTTCTTTTTCATTATATGTTGCATATGCAACAATAATTATTTTATCACCAGGATGTACTTTTCTAGCTGCTGCACCATTTAAACAGATATCACGTTTACCACGTTCACCTAAAATAATGTATGTACTAAAACGCTCACCATTGTTTATATTTAGTATCTCAACTTTTTGTCCAACTCGCATCTTAGCAGCTTCTAAAAGCTCCTCATCTATAGTAATAGAACCAACATAATTTAAGTTAGCATCTGTTACGGTAGCACGATGGATTTTGCTGTACAACATATCAATTAACATAAGTCTTCCTATTTACCCATTTGCTTGCGTATATCAGCTATAGGCATTGGTGCATCCCAAAGCTCAGCATCAATTACATACTCTTCAACTATATTTCCACCAATAAGGTGCTCTGCAATAATTCTATCAATTTTTTCTTCATTGAGACCTACATACATAGTATGACCTGGTTCAACTAACATAATTGGACCTGATGAACATCTATTCATACATGAAGTACGAATGATTGGTGTTCCCATCATTATACCTTCTTGCATTAGTTTCTGTGCTGTGTATTGAAAAAGACCTTTTGTAGCTTCAGTTACACATGATGGTTTTGGCATACCTGGAGGAGATGATTGCTCACATTTAAATATATAAAATGTTGGTTGAGGGATTCCCATAAAATTTCCTTGATTTTTTTTTGTGCAATTATAGCAAAATATTAAAAAAATAATCTCAATGTGATAAATAAGTTTATATATTTAAGATAATTTATAGTAATTATGTGCATAAGCAACTATTAATGATTATCACGGCAAGATAGTATTAAGACATAATTTAGGAGTTTTCTATGAAGAACCTCTACATATATATTGTACTCGCCTTAATTACATCATCTTTACTTGCAAATGAATATGACCCTCAAAAAGTTGGTCTCTCTGAGACACGTTTAAAGCATATAGATACACTCATTGATACGCATATAAAAGAAAAGAAAATAGCTGGTGCAGTTGTTCTTGTTGCAAGAAAAGGTGAAATAGCCTACTTTAAAGCTTCTGGAAAAGCTGATGAGACAAGAAAAATGAAAAAAAATACAATATTTCGTATCGTTTCTATGACAAAACCTCTCACAAGTGTTTCTATTATGCTGCTTTATGAAGAAGGTAAACTACTACTTTCCGATCCTGTTTCTAAATATATCCCAGAGTTTAAAAACCAAAAAGTTATGCTTATAGACAAAGATTCTGAGTTTGGTTATAAATTAGTCCCTGTAAAACGTGAAGTTACAGTACGAGACCTTCTAAGTCATACATCTGGATTACTTTATCTCTTTCCTGCTAACTTTTTTTTAGATGAAAAACGTAAATTATTAGTTGATTTATATAAAGAAGCTGATATTACTGATGGGTTCTGTCGTCCAGATGAAGAGATAGGAGATATGGTAAAACGTTTAGCACGCCTGCCACTATACGAACATCCTGGTGAATTATGGGACTATAGTTTAGCAAGTGATGTAGCTGGCTATCTTGTTGAAGTAGTCTCAGGAATGAAATTTGATAAATTTATGCAAAAGAGAATCTTTGATCCACTGAAGATGAAAGATTCTCATTTCTACATTCCTGCACATAAAAGAGATAGATTGTCTGCCGTTTGGTTAAGTGACTGGAAAGGCTCACTTGAATTAGCTGGAGATAAACCGCTTATAAATAATAACTTAGCTCTATGTCCAACAGATGCTCACACAAAAGGTAAATATTTAGCCGGTGGTGCGAGTGTATTATCTACTGTATATGATTATTATAGATTTTCACAAATGCTTCTTAATAACGGGGAGCTTGATGGTGTAAGGCTTCTGAGTAGAAAAACAGTTGAACTTATGACTGCAACAAATCATATAGGTGATTTTGATGCAAAATTCCTACATAGTAAGGGCTGGAAATTCGGTCTTGGGTTTGCGATACAACAAAATAGAGAAAATGATGTAGATAGTGGTGATATTGGCACTTTTGAATGGGCTGGAATTTATTCAACTCGTTTTAGTATTGACCCTAAAGAGGAAAAAATCACTATATTTATGAGTCAAACATCACCATTTGGAATGCACTTTGGTTTATGGGACAAACTCTTAGTGCTCTCCGGTTCGGCTATTTCAGATTAAGGAGTCTATTATGAAATTTTTTATTTTACTTTTATTATTTTTATCGATTGAAGTTTTTGCTACTGGTCCACGTATCACTTCAAGTTTTATCTCACCTGACGCTCAGGAAATATTTGCCCTTGATCTAGCTCCATTTATCTCTACTGATGTTAAAGAGGGTGGAATTTTAAGTGAGGTTGTCAAACATATTGCAAAAGAGGAAGGTATTAATCTTCTTATCACTATAGTACCTCTACAAAGCATACTTAAGTACTATTTAACACAAGAGAATGCTCTTGGAGTTATGGGACGCCACCTTGGTTTAAACACGCAGGATAAAACATCACTTATAGAGATACCACTTTTTTTAGCAAATGAAAAATTTGTTTCCTACAAATCTAAACACATAAAAATTATCAACTATAAAGGTGAACTTTCAAGCCTTAATGGATTAACGTATGGAGCATCAAAAGGTGAATCTACTAACACTTACAAGAATCTTGGCATTAATATTAAAAAAGGAAGAGCATTATCATTATTTAAAAAACTTAAAAGTGAGAATGTAGATTTCATTAGTCTTCCAACGCAGAGTACAAGTTGGTATATAGAAAAAAACTTTTCTGACGATAAATATAACTTTAAAACCATGAGACAAAGTAGTAAAAAAGTAGCTATTTCATTATATTTTAATACTAATCATCCTGAAGGTAAAAACAGTGCAAAACTTGTAAAAAAAGGTTTACTTAAAATTCTTAATAATGGAAAGTATGCAGATATTTTAAAACCATATGTGAAAGACACTAATGAGATAAATGCTCAAATAAAGTACATTAAAAAGTTCCTATAAGGGACTAAGGATTACTTATGTTTTATAAAAGTCTTCTTCTCTTGCTTTTTATTTTTGTTTCTTTACTTAACTCCCAAGAGTTGGGTGAGGATACTATTGTACTAGAGGCTAATGAGGCTCCCCCTTTTTGGTCTAAAGGGCTTCCACATGATGGTATGGCAGGCGAGATAATTTATGAGATGTCTAAGGTAGCTAAATTAAAGAGTGTCATTAAGTTTAAACCTCTTTCAAGACTTATAGAAGATGATACAAACAATGACTTAGGTAATCCATCATTTTATATAAATAACCAAGACTTTGGAGCTATCATTCCCATAGCTATATACCATGTATCTATGTATTACTATGCACCAAATCATAAAAAAAAGTTGACTTTTCGTTCTATTGAAGATTTAAAAGGTTTCAAAATCGGAATATTAAAGGGAACTGTTGTAGATCATGCATATTTTCAAAAGCATGGTGTTTTATTTGAAGAGAGCTATACACAAGAAGCACTTTTTAGAAAACTCAAACTTGGACGTATTGATATGCTTATAGAGATAGAACTGGTAGCTAAGCAAATACTTAATAATTTATTTTCTAAAGAAAAAAATAATTTTATAGAGATTGCATTTTTAAAATCATCCTACCCAATTGCCATCATGCTCAGCGAAGACTTACCCAATATAGATTTTATAAAAAATCAATATAATAAAGCCTTAACAACCATTATAGAAAATGGAATATATATGAATATATTAAGAAAATACTACCTTGATGAAGATATACCAGATAGCTGGTTTAACAATCTTAATCGTTTTAAACAGATGTACAAGATAGAGGAGTAAAGAATTATGTTTAGTATAATTAATAAAAAGATAAAACTTAAAATAATTTTATTGCTTATTATTGCAATCACAGTTTTCACTGCAATTTTTTCAACCTACAATTATTATAGTAAGGTAGATGGTATGGATGTAGTTCTCCAAAATAAGCTAAATAGAACAATAATTCGACTTAATCAGAATCTTATAGTCCCTCTATGGGAAATAGATTCTATCTGGGTAAACACTATACTAGAAACTGAGATGTTAGACAAACGTTTATACGCAGTTGTTGTAAATGGAGATGGTGGTCTTTATGTAGGTAAAAAACGTGATGAACAATGGAGAAGTGTTGATTTTAAGCAAGACGTACAAGGGAAATACTTAGAGCTTTCAAGTAGTGTAGTTCGTGATAATGAGATTATAGGTGATGTAAAAATCTACATTACCTATAAGTTTTATCAAGAAGAGCTATTTTATGATTTAAGTACACATGTAGTGGCTAGTGTACTCTTAGCTATCTTTTTAATTATTATTCTATACATCCTTATAGATTCTGTTATTTTAAATCCAATCCAAAATCTTTTAACTACTATTCAAGGGACATCTAAAGGTATCTCTAAAAATATACTCAAACAAGTTAGTGATGATGAGATAGGCACACTAGCTAAAGAATATAATAGTATGATGATAAATTTACAAAAAAAAGAAGATATGATGATTGCTCAATCACGACACGCTGCAATGGGTGAAATGATTAGTATGATTGCGCACCAATGGCGTCAGCCAATTACAGTTATCTCAATGATTGCCAATAATATGATCCTTGATGTTGAACTCGATGAAATGAATGAAGAAAGTATCCGAAAAAATGCCACAAAAACACTTCAACAAACTGCGCACCTATCTAAAACAATCGATGACTTTAAAAACTTTTTTAAACCAAATAAGAAAAAAGAGCTTGTTTTGGTCAATGATATTCTAGAAGAAAACTTTAGTATTATTAGTAAAAGTTTAATGAACAATAATATTGATTTAAAAAAGGTATATGAATCTGAGACACCTATTTTAATTTATTCAAGAGAACTTCTACAAGTTCTTATAAATATACTAAAAAATGCGAAAGAGGCACTACTTGAAAATAAGATTGAAAATGCTGCTATTTCTGTAAAAACAAGCGAAGATAATAATTATGTTAAAATATCAATATGTGACAATGGTAAAGGAATAGATGAGGCTATAATCTCAAAAATATATGATCCTTATTTTTCTACAAAAGATGAAAAGGTTGGGACTGGATTAGGTCTATATATGAGTAAAACAATAATTGATAAGCATCTTCATGGTAGTATAAAAGCCACTAACCAAGATAACAGCGGTGTATGCTTTGACATACTACTTCCAAAGGAGAGTAAATAATTATGAAAACTATACAAACACTTCATAACTCTTTTCTTAATATTAAAGTTTTATATGTAGAAGATGAGAATGAACTTAGAGAAGAAACACTTTTGTTCTTACAAAGAATATTTACAAATGTAGACAGTGCATCAAACGGTCAAGAAGGATTAGAATTATTCAAAAAGCACAAGTATGATTTTGTTATAAGTGATTTAAAAATGCCCAAAATGAATGGTCGTGAAATGCTAAAAGAGATTCATCAACTCAACAAAGAAACAACCCTTATGGTAATGACCGCTTCAGATAGTGATGTTGATATGTCAGAAGCTATATGTGATTCTTATATGAACAAACCCATTCTACTTATGGATTTTCTTCAAGAGCTAGAGATGTTAGAGGATAAATTACTCAAAAAGAAAATATAATGATAGATATTAAAATATTAAAAAACCTTACAAATACACTCAATGTTATCTATGTAGAGGATGATGAAAGTATCCGTTTAGAGATGGGAAGATATCTCAATAGATTGTTTAATCATGTAGATATTGCCCAAAATGGACAAATTGCTTTAGAGCTCTATAAATCAAACCCTTACGATATTGTAATAACTGATATATCTATGCCTGTAATGGATGGTCTTGAGATGAGTCGTAAAATACTTGAGATAAATGAATTCCAAGAAATTATAATTATATCCGCCTATGCGAAGAGTGATTACTTTATAGAATCTATTCAAATAGGGGTTAGTGGGTATATTCTTAAACCTATTGATTTTGAGCAAATAAAAAACACACTTTATAAAAGCGCCAGAAAAATAAATGCACTAAAAGTAGAAGAAGACTTTAAACAAAGCCTTATAATTAAGGTTGAAGAGAGAACAGCAGAACTCCAAGAATCAATAAAGCATGAAAGAAAACTTCAAGAGTTTCAGATATATAACTATAAAAAAACTATCTACTCTTTCGTAGATATGATAGACCGTAGAGATGCGTATACAGCTGGTCACTCTAAACGTGTAGCAGAATATTCTAAGATAATTGCGCAGGAGATGGATTACTCCCAAGAGGATTGTGAAAAACTATACCAAGCAGCGATGCTACACGATATAGGTAAGGTAGTTATTGCCGATTCAATCTTACTCAAACCAGAAGCATTGAATGATTTTGAATATAAGATGATTAAAGAACATGTGAATTTTGGATATGAACTCCTCAATAAAATTCCAATGTATGAAGATTTAGCTCATATAATGCTTGCTCATCACGAAAGATACGATGGACAAGGCTACCCTCATAGCTTAAAGGGTGATGAAATTCCAGAACTTTCTCGAATTATGATGGTTGCAGATGCTTTTGATGCAATGACTACAAATCGTATATATAAAGATGAAAAAAGTTTAGAGGATGCGTTCAAAGAGCTTGAAGAGTGTAAAGGCACTCAGTTTCATCCAGATGTTGTAGATAGTGCTTTACGAGCACTCAAGGATGTTAAATTAGATGAAAATATAAATCAACTACCTGTAAATAAACTAGAAGAACAAAGGTTTGCTTACTTTTTTAAAGATCCACTTACTACAGTTAACAATATAAGATACCTTGAAATTGTACTAGCTAACAACAAAAAGAATAAAACATATAATTATGCTTATTCATTTTTAATAGAAAATTTCACACACTATACTGATAAATTTGGATGGAAGCAAGGTGATGAAATTATAAAAAAGATTGTTAATACGATACAAAGAAGTTACAAAGAAAAACCAATTTTTAGACTTGAAGCATATAACTTTTTAATGTTAAGTGATAAGAAACTAAAAATAGATATGAAAACCCTTAAATTTTCTAAAGAGATACAAGAGAGTGGTTTAGTATTTAAACTAAATCAATTAAAGCTAGACAATATAAATAGTAAAAATATATTTGCACTAAAAACAAAGCTACTCAATTAAATATTTAGTAGCTCTCTAACGACTTCTCTATCATCAAAAGGGAATTTTTCATCATAAATAATCTGATATTCTTCATCACCTTTTCCAAGAATTACAACGACTTCATTTTCTTCTTGGTCATCAAGTGCCATTTCAATAGCTTTTCTTCTGTTTAATTCAACAGTCACATTTGTTCTATCTGTGATTCCACTAAGAATATCTTCTATAATTAATTCAGGATCTTCATTACGAGGGTTATCACTTGTAATATATGTCTTTTTTGCTAAAGAAGCGGCTACTCTACCCATTAAAGGACGCTTTGACTTATCTCTATCTCCACCAGCTCCAAAAACAACTAAAAGTTCTTTCTCTTTAAGTGCATTTAAAACTTGTTGCATCCCATCTGGAGTATGTGCAAAATCTACTATAACATTTGGAAGTGTGCAAACTTGTTCCATTCTTCCACTCACACCTGCAAAATTATCAACCACTTCTGCAATTTCTTCAAGAGTTTTATCTGTTACTAAATGAACAGCAGAAATTGCTGCCATAAGATTATAGAGATTAAAAAAGCCATGAAGAGAAGCAGTAAATGGGACTATATCTTTAAAGTGCTGTATGATTCCACTTGTTGCATTGTTAAGTGAATACGCCATAAGTCTATATGTAGATGGATTTTCAATAGAATAACTAAATGCATTTTTCATATTAAAAGATGCCCTATCTTCATCTCTATTGATAAGTTTTTTCCCCGCATCTTGAAAAAAGCTATTTTTAACTGCTATATACTCACCTAATGTTTTATGATAATCCAAATGGTCTTGTGTAATGTTTGTTAGAATTTTTAACTCGAAACTAATGCCCTCTATCCTTTTTTGAGCAATAGCATGCGAGCTTACTTCCATTATAAAAAATTCACATTCTGCACTTACAGCTTGATAAATATGTTTATATGTATTTAAAACAGAAGGTGTTGTAAGTGTTTTTCCTTCGGCTATTTCGTCATTCATAAACAAACCACGCGTGCCTTGCATAGCACATTTGTATCCAAGGTCTAAAAGAAATGAATAAATAGCACTCGCAGTTGTAGTCTTTCCATTTGTTCCAGTGATACCAATTATTTTTATTCTATCAAGTCCAAAAAGTTCACTTATCTCCTCTACTTTTATAATTGAGTGAGCATTATTGTCTTTTGCATTTTGAAGATATTTTTCATTTTGTGTTGTTAAAACAAAGGCTGTATTTTCATCGCAGTCTACTGAATTTTCACTGACATATTTATACGCTTGATTTGGTAACTCTATTTTCAACTATGAAGCCTTTGATAATTTTTTAAGTAGTTTTCGTAATGGTTCATCCGCTGGATACGCGCCAAGTGCATTTTCTAAATATGTTAAGGCCATATCTGTATATCCATGTTCTATTAAGTTATCTAAGAAATCAAGAAAATCATCTTTTTTGGTGATAATCACGCGTGTAGAAAACATAATATTTTCAAAAGTATCTTTGAAGCTTTCACCAGAATCAATAATAGACTTAAAATCTTGATATAAGATTCCATCTTCAAGCTCAATTCTCTCACGCACAGGATCAGCAAATATCTCACCTAACTTTTCAAGTGTACCATCCATATTTTCCAAAATATCACCCATGATAGTATCTGCTACTTCTTGGTCTTCTTCTTTTAATATTTCATAGTAATCAAATAAAGCCTCAGCTCCACCCTCTCCACTCATTGCCATTTCAGAAAGAATAGCGCCATTATACGCTTCTTTAGAATTTGGGAAATTTTGTAAAACATAAGCAAATTTCTCTAAAGCTTGTTTATAATCAGCTTGAGAAAAGCTATCTTTTGCTTGTGATAATGTTTTAAATTTACTCATACTTACCATTTTTTCTACTCTCTTTTGCGGCACTAAATGCCGATACCACCGTTGCTAGGTGCTATAATTTATCTATATCGTTTTCCATACCTATTGGTACATTGATGACACATAGTTCTGGGTGTATTTCCATTCTCAGTTGTCTTTCAACACCATATTTTAATGTGTTTCCACTACTTCCACAACCTATACACGCACCTTTAAGTTGTACATAGACACTTGAGTTTTTTACTGTTATGAAATCAATATCACCACCATCAAGAGCTAAAGATGGACGAACTTTATCTATTACAGCTCTAACCGGGTCCATTAACTCTTCGTCACTAAATGGAATCATTTTCTATCCTTTGTTTTCTAATAATATAAAATATGACAAAATCGCTTAACAAGTCATAAAAAATATAACTAAGTAAGTTCTTTTAGTCTAAGAGAGACATTATCTCACTTACATAACTAGGTTTTCGCATCCCGACAAGTATATAATCGACACTTTCTCGCTCGTCTAAAAATCGTATCGCACATTCTTGTAGAGAAAGAGAGCAACCATCTAATGATTCTTTTAAAGTAATTTTTGTACTCTTTGAACATTCATAAGAAACCATCTTTCTGTATTCAGCTAAAAACATATCAATATAGTTTAACATTATTTCTTTATTTTCATCGTCAATAACTTCGATAGTTTTTCTCATATGTGGAATAATTTCAGCATATAAGAAGCTGTCATAATCCCCTATCCAACCATACTTATGCTTAGTATCATCAAGTTGTTCTAATAGGTTAAACATAGGGCGTAAAGATTCATTATCACATACATCCATAAGTTCATTAAAATGATTATAATACTCTCTACTTTCATCATACTCTGCAAGTCTGTACATTAAACCTTTATGCTCTGCATTTAAAGGTCTATTAACCAATACTCTTAGTCCATTTTCTTTTGCCCATGAAGCACATCTCAACCCATCTTTTTCTAAAAGATTTATGGGGAGTTGAATCGTAGTAAAACTATGTTTTTCATTTCCTAACTCCCCAGCAGCATCTTCTGCTAAAGTTATTAAATCATCGTAAGGCAAAAATTCTTCATCACTTCTAAGTTTGGAAAAACTATTTGAGCTGATTCCATAGGACTTAATATGTCCATTTTGTACTGCTAATTCTAAAGCCATAAATGCATCAAATAATCTTTTGTACATCTCATCAAGCCTATCATCTTTAGATATACCACGATTTATAGCATCAAGTAAATAATACTCAGGATTATGAATAAGGTAACAATCAAGTGATTCCATCTCAAGTCTTTGCAAAGATCTACCTAACTGGTCTTCTATAAAACTTTGCGATATTGAGTGAAAACAGTCTTCACTATATTCAACAACTTCATCAAAAGGGTTTTCCTTATGTCTCGCCATGTTTTCATTTTGGATATAACCAAATTTTGTTACAACTTCTATATCTTCAAGTATATCTTCATCGTAGTCTTTAAAAACTAAAGCGATAGCTCTCTCAGCTGAACCATCCATATAATTCGAAGAAGTATCAATCATGGTGATTCCAGATTCTATCGCTAATTTTAATGCTTGAAGATGTTGGGGGTTATGCTCACTGATTCTATAAGTTCCAAATGCGAAATTACTCATTTATTATTCTCTCTTAAAGTATTTTAGAATGTGGAAGGTTTGGTGTAACTCTCGTTCCCAAGTTGTTACCCTTAAGGGGCACCTAGACTTGGGAATGTGCCCCGCAGGAAATTCCCTTGGGGTACATATATGTATGAGTTACCAAGCACAGCTTGGGAACTAGAGGAGTTTAGCAATTATACTAATTCTATAAAAGCCATAGTCGTAGCATCACCACGACGGATTCTAGTACGAGTGATTCTAGTATATCCACCATTACGGTCAACGTACTTAGGAGCAATCTCATTTACTAAAGTTTTTGTAGCTTCTTTACTTTGAAGCGCAGCGAATACTGTTCTGTGAGCGTTAGAATCATTTCTTGTTGCAACTGTAATAAGTTTTTCAACATATGAACGTAATTCTTTAGCTTTAATAACAGTAGTTTCAATTTTACCATGTTCAATTAACGCAATACTAAGGTTCTTAAGTA
>JAFLJZ010000012.1 GCA_022712775.1 Sulfurimonas sp. | reverse complement strand
GGTTGTTGCAGATGAAGTAAGGAAACTTGCCGAGAGAACACAAAAATCTCTCGCTGAGATTAACAGTACTATTAGTGTTATCGTTCAGTCTATCAATGATGCTAGTGATCATATGTCTAAAAATGCTACAAAAATAGAACTTATCTCACAAAATGCTAGCCAAACAGAGATAGATATAAACAATAGTGTAGATGCTATTGAAGTTTCTATAAGTCAGGTTGGTGAAACTGTCAATGGATATATTAGCAATTCAAAAGATATTGAAAATATGATAAAAGAAGTTTCACATATAGAGCATATATCATCACAGAATCAAGAAACAATTGATGAAATATCCACTGCATCTTCAAATCTTACACAAATGACTACAGGTCTTAATGACTTACTCAAAGGTTATAAAACAGAAAGAAGAAAAGTTCCTCGAGACTAGCTTCTTTTTACATAATCAATCTTTAAACAATACTTAGCTATAATCGCGAAAATTTATTTACAAGAGAATAGCTATGGTAACTGTACAAAATCTAATAATGAGATATGGAAATAGAGTTCTATTTCAAGATATAAATCTAAAACTTGACCGTCATAAAAGATACGGTCTTATCGGTGCGAATGGTGCTGGTAAAACAACATTTTTAAATATTTTAAGTGGTCAAATTAATGAATATGAAGGTGATATTGTTATCCCTAAGGCCAACAAAGTTGGTGTTCTAGGGCAAAATCAATTTGCTTTTGAAAATTATACACTTATAGATGCTGTACTTTTTGGTAATAAACGTTTATACGATGCTATCAAAGAAAAAGAAGATTTATATGTAAATGGCGACTTTGAAGATGATGCAGTGAATAATCGTCTTGCTGATTTAGTAGTTATCTGTGTTGAAGAAGATCCAACATACGAATACGATGTAAATATAGGTAAGATTCTAGCGAATGTCGGGATTCCTGTTGAACAGCATAATAACCTTATGAGTACACTTGATTCAGCCGATAAATTCAAAGTTTTACTTGCACAAGTTCTTTATCCTAAGCCAGATGTGTTGTTTCTCGATGAGCCTACGAATAATCAGGATATTGAGACTATTTCATGGCTAGAGAATGAGCTACAACGCCATGAAGGAACCTTAGTTGTTATCTCACATGATAGACACTTCCTTAATGCTGTTGTAACAAATATTTTAGATGTTGATTACCAAAAAATCCGTGAGTTTACTGGTACATATGATGACTGGTATATAGCTGCAAATGTTTTAGCAAAACAACTAGAACTAGATAATAATAAAAAACTAAAAGAAAAAGATGAGCTTGAGGCTTTTGTAAGAAGATTCTCAGCAAATGCTTCTAAAGCAAAACAAGCAACTTCTCGTCAAAGAAAACTTGACAAAATGGAACTTGCAGATATTAAACCATCATCTCGTCGTGATCCAAGTATTGTATTTAAAGCAAAACGTCAAATGGGTGATGAAGCGCTTGATATGAAAAATATCTCTCACTCTTTTGGGGATAATGAAGTTCTTAAAGATATTACATTAAAATTTGAACCAGGTGAAAAAGTTGCACTTATTGGTCCAAATGGTGTTGGTAAATCTACACTTCTTAAAATCATGATGGAAGAGATGAAACCAGATTCTGGTGAGCTGACATGGGGTGCTACAATTGAGAACTCTTACTTCCCACAAGATACAGCAGATATTATTGAGGGTAATGGTACTCTTTATGACTGGTTAAGAGCATATGATCCTAAGCGTGATATTGCTGAGATTAGAAACTGTCTTGGTCGTATGCTATTTAACGGTGAACAGCAAGAAAAAGGCGTAGTAAGTATCTCTGGTGGAGAAAAACACAGAATGATGCTTTCTAAAATGATGCTAGAGGGCGGAAACTTTTTAGTTCTTGATGAACCTTCAAATCACCTTGACCTTGAAGCTATTGTGGCTCTAGGTGAGGGGCTTTTAGACTTTAAAGGAAATGTTATTTGTGTGTCTCATGATAGAGAGTTACTTGACGCATTTGCTTCACGGATCATAGAGATACATGCAGATGGAAGCTTAACTGACTTTAAAGGTACTTATGAAGAGTATGCTGAATTAAAAGAGAAGGGTAAACTCTAAAATGCCAAAATACAAAAAGTTTCTTGGTCTTGGAATCGCAGGAAACTTTGCTCTTCACTTAGCGCAAGCTGGTGAATTAGAAGAGTTTAAAGACATCATTACACAAGATGAAGCAGCACCAAAAGGCATGTTTCCTTTTTATCTTCCACGCCCTACTTCCCCAACTGCTAGAACCGAGCTTCATGCAAAAGAAATTCTAAGTACCTATCCATTATCATCCCAATACATTAGACTACCAAAAGAAGATGTTAATGTTCAAGCAGAACCAGAAGTTGCTTTAGTTTGCGACTTGGAATATACAGCAGGGAAGTTATCAAAAATTACTCCAACATACTTTGGTGCATATAATGACTGTTCTATTCGTGTTGCAGGTGCAAATAAAATAAGTGATAAAAAAAATTGGGGAGCAGATTCTAAAGGTTTTTCAAATGATTTAATAAAAATTGATAAATTTGAAGATGGTGGGGTAATGGATAATTATTCTATCGCCTCTTTTTTAATTCGTAATTCTAAAATCCATCCTTATGGTGAAGATGTAGAACTCAAAGGCTATAGTTATTTTTATCAAAAACTTCTAGACTGGATGCTAAATCAAATAACAACACAAGAAGATTTTGGTCCACTTGAAGCAATTGAAGAATATATAATAGCTATCGGTAACCCTAAGCAAGCAATAATTAGTATTGGAGCAACACGTTATACCCTGTATGGGGAAAAAACCTTTTTAAAGGCTGGGGATGAAGTCATTATTATTGTTTATAATTCAAATGAAGCTTCTTACAATGATGTTCTAGAATCTATCGAACATAATTCTTATAATAAAAATATCATGAGTGTTTTAGCTCAAAAAATAATATAATTGAAAACAGGTATATATCAACATTATAAAGGTCCGAAGTACCGTGTAATAGATACTGTTAGGAATAGTGAAACAGAAGAATTAATGGTTCTGTATAGAACAATGTATGGAGATGAAAACCTTTGGGTAAGGCCTTTTTCAATGTTTTTTGAGACTGTACTTGTAGATGAAAAAGAAGTTCCTAGATTTAACTATATCGGAGACGACAATGAGTAGAGGAAAAAAACTAGACCTTTTCATTGGAGCAGAAATTGATGATGCTTGGGCAGAAGTTCAACACCAAAGTAAGACTACAGTTTCAAATGAAATT
This sequence comes from Sulfurimonas sp., assembly GCA_022712775.1. The sequence continues at coordinate 2,478 of JAFLJZ010000012.1, read as the reverse complement.
CTAGAACCAAAAAAACACTTTCTACTCTTTAAAAAAGAAAAAAGACGAGGAAAAACAGTTACTATAGTTGGAGAATTTCAACTACCTCTTACTGATGCAACAGCAATTTTAAAAAGTTTAAAAAAGAAACTCGGTTGTGGTGGAAAATATAATGAAGGATGGATGGAATTTCAAGGGGAGCTGCGAGACAAGCTTAAAGAACTTCTTCTACAAGAAGGTTTTAGGTTTCGGCAAGGTCACTAAGAAGCAACCTTTTTCGTTTTCGCTTCACTCACATTTGAAGTAATAATATATCTATCTCTCCCTGTGTCTTTTGCTTCATAAAGCATTTCATCTGCACGAGAGATTAATAAATCTTCATTTAAAGCATCATCTGCAATACAACAAACAATACCTATTGAGAGGGTAAGATATTTATTTACTGTTGAGCCTTTATGCTCTATAAGTTCACCTCTAACAGCATCACCTATAGCTCTGGCTAATTTAGCACTATCAGATTCATCTGTTTGTGTTAAAAGAACACCAAATTCTTCACCACCAAGCCTAAATACAAAATCACTAGGTCTTTGAAGTGTTTTCTTTAAGACCTTCGCAACACTTTTAAGTGCATAGTCACCTTCTATATGTCCATAAGTATCATTATATTGTTTAAAAAAATCTATATCTAGCATCATAAAAGTAATATAGCTATGCGTTCTTTTTGCACGCTTTAGTTCTCTTTCATATACAAGGTTAAAATACCTTCTATTGTGCATTGATGTCAAGGAATCTGTATATGAAACATTCTCAAGTTTTTTGTTTACTCGTTTTAATTTTTTTGTTGTAAGTTCAAGTTTTGTATGATCAGATTGAATACTTCTAAATACAGAGTATGAAATAACTAAAACAGCCAAAATAATTAAAGCAAGAATAAATGCTAGTTTCATAACTGCTATATCATATTCATAAAGAAAAACTTTTCTCTCATACTTAGCCATATTTACTTCATAGTTTATCAGTTTTTGTATCACGTTATGTATATGTGATATATACTTTTCTAAAGAACCTAAAGATATAGTTTTCATATCTTTTCCATTTTTAGATGCTTTTATGATTTTTAAAAAGTAATTATTAGTAACTCTAATCTCAAAACCAACATATTCAACATACTCTAATTCTTGTGCTCTTTTAAAATGTGATTCATATTTTTTCCACATTCTATTTATCTTATTTAAAGAATATTCTAATTCATCTTGGATTTGTCCTGCGCTTAATTCTATTCCTTTTGATTTATATAATGTAGAAGCAAGCCCACTATGGTAAGTTTGTAGTATTTCATTAAGCTCTGTAACTGGAATCAAAGAACCAAAATAAAGAGAATCGAGATTTTTTTTCATGGAGTTTACATTTATTGCACCCATAATACCCACAGCTATTAGTCCGACGGTAATAAGTATAAAAAGGAAAAAAAGTTTACTCTTTAATTTTAGTGCCTCTATAAACTGCATACAATCCCCTATAGCATTATTAAACAATTAAAAGCATTTTTTATACCAAAAATAATAAGTGTTACTTATTTCTACAAAAACATCGTATTAAAGTAATATTAATGAATTTTATTAGTTAAATTACACAGTTTAATATAACTATTTGGATAATTCTTATACCATTGGGATGTAGAGTTAAATATGGTTAAGAGTTTTTTATCCAAAATAGGAGGATATATGTCACTTTCAAGAAGAGAATTTCTAAAGAGTTCAGCAGCTGCATCAGCAGCGGCGGCAATGGGTATGGCGGTGCCATCTGATGTTCAAGCAAAGGCTGATCAAGCCGAGCAAGCGTGGAGATGGGATAAGGCAGCATGTCGTTTTTGTGGTACTGGTTGTGGAATCATGCTAGCGACTAAAAATGGTAAAATCGTTGCAGTTAAGGGTGATCCAGCTGCTCCGGTTAACCGTGGGCTTAACTGTATTAAGGGCTACTTTAATGCAAAAATTATGTATGGTGCAGATAGACTAACGCAACCACTACTAAGAGTTGATTCAAATGGTAAATTTGATAAACAAGGTAAATTCGCTCCAGTATCATGGAAAAGAGCTTTTGATGAGATGGAATTTAACATTAGAAAAGCACTAAAACATGCTGGTCCTGAAGGTGTAGGTATTTTTGCATCTGGACAATACACAGTTATGGAAGGTTATGCTGCTCAAAAGATGATGAAAGGTGGATTTAGATCAAATGCTATTGATCCAAATGCTCGTCACTGTATGGCATCTGCTGTTGTTGGTTTTTACCAAACCTTTGGTATTGATGAGCCATCTGGTTGTTATGATGATATTGAGTTAACTGATACTATCATATCTTGGGGAGCTAACATGGCAGAGATGCACCCTATTTTATGGTCTCGTGTAACGGATAGAAAACTTTCTGATCCTGAGCGTGTAAAAGTTATCAATATGTCTACTTACACACACAGAACTTCAGATTTAGCTGATATAG
>JAFLJZ010000011.1 GCA_022712775.1 Sulfurimonas sp. | reverse complement strand
ACGAGGAGCCATGTGGTAAAGAGCAGCCATAATCATAAAGCCAACCCAACCAAGAACACCATCATGTACGTGACCAACAATCCAGTCTGTAAAGTGTGCAATAGCATTAACTGATTTAATCGCTTGAATCGGACCTTCTAGTGTTGAGAACATATAGAAAGTTGAACCTAGAACCATAAACTTAATAAGAGGAGACGCAGCAACTTGTTGCCATTCACCCTTCATTGTAAGAAGCATATTAATAGCTGAACCCCAAGATGGTAAAATAAGGATTATTGAAAAAACAGAACCCATAGTTTGCATCCAGTCAGGAACAGTAGAGAATAGAAGGTGATGACCACCAGCCCATAAATATACGAACATTAAACCCCAGAATGAAAGTAAAGATAATTTATAAGAATAAATTGCTTGACCTGATTCTTTTGGTAGGAAATAATAAATCATTGCAATAATAGGAGTTGTTAAAACAAATGCAACTGCATTGTGACCAAACCACCATTGAATTAAAGCATCATTTGTACCTGCGTACATAGATACTGAATGATACCATGCTCCGATTCCAGTTTCTCCAACTTCACTAACACCAAATATAGTTGGAATAGCAAGATTGTTAAGCAAGTGAAGCATAGCAACTGCTAAGAATGTAGCTATATAATACCAAATAGATATATATAATGTCTTCTCGCGTCTTAAACCAACAAGACCAGCAATGCTAGCACCCCATAATAACCAAACGACAGTGATACCTAAATCTAGTGGCCACTCAAACTCAGCATATTCTTTTGACTGCGTAATACCCATTAATAAAGAAATAACAAGTACAATTGCTGCAAAAAGATATATCCAAAAGTGTGTATATCCAATAACCATAAGCGTTTTAGATTCAGCCATAGATACTTTTAGAACACGCTGTCCTACATAATACCATGTAGCCCAAACACCACTTAAAACAAAACCATAAATAACAGAGTCAGTGTGTAGTACTCTCAAACGACTAAAGTTTGTGTACTCAGCTATTGCTCCATCTCCAAAAATAGTATTTATTGCAGGAAATGCCATTTGCCATGCAATAATCACCCCAACAAGCATACCTACGAAACCAATACCTAAAGCTGTATAGACAAATAGTTTACTAACAGAATAGTCATATTCTAATGGACGATTCTCCATATAGTCTCCTCAAAGATTAAATATAAAAATCAAATACACTTATAATAAGGTATAAGCATAGTAGACCTTTAATTGTCTAATACTATCTTTTAATAGTTTTATACTTTCTTAAACGAGTCTTTTGTTTTTATTTAATATATAATATGAAGACTAAGTGTTTCTTTTCATCGCATTGTGCCTAATTTGCTACTCTCACATTAATTATATTTTTGTGATAACTACCGTTTTCTCGCTATTGCTTCTATTAAATCTTTATTTTCACTCTCCATAAGTTTAAATGATTCTAATAGTTTTTTTTGTAATTCTATTTCACTTAAATCGTTTTTTGCTATTACAGAATAGTTCTTAAAAAAATCACTATATGGTGTAATTTGAGATGATAAGACCATTTCTAAATCTTGATTTGGAAAATATGTTTTCCATGATGGACTAATTTTACGAATAACTTTCTTTTTAATACCATATATAACAAAGAATACTATCACCATTACAATAGAAAGAAAAACAATAAAGAAGACTATTGCTGTTGCTATTCCTAAGGCATTAAAAACAATAGGATTAAAAATAATTGCATATTCGATAAATGGTAATGAAAGTAAAAATATTTTAACTAGGTTTGTATGAATACCACCAAGCGAGCCTAAATTATATAGTGTTCGTTTATGTCCATTTTTATCGGAAAAACTAAGTAAAATATTTGAAAGAGAGTATGTAGTCATTGAATGTCCTTATAAGAGGGTGTAAATAAAAAGAAAATAGATTTCTAATTATTTACGATAGAGCGTTAAATTGTAGCATTGCATCAATACTAAGAAGAACAATAGCACCTAAAAAAGCAAGGTTTATTTTCCAAAATACACTTCGTGCATCTGTAAGTTTAAAACTATTTTGTAAAAGCTTTAAACTACTTATAAATGCAAATATGGCAGTTATAATTAACATTATATTAATTATACCATTCATTGGATTGAAGATATCTACCATAAAAATTCCGGTAAATATTGTCATAACTAACCAAACAAAAGTTAACCTTTGTAACGAAGCTTGACCAAATAATCGCATTACAGTTGGATACCCTGCATCTTTATATCCGCCGAAATGTAGCATAACAAGTAACCAATAATGTGGAACTTGCCATATAAAATAATATAATGCTAAGGCAAAAAATTCTTGTTCACCTAAAGAATGTCCAGCTGTTAACCAGCCTACTGCAGGTGGTATAACACCAAGGATTGCACCCGGAACAACGGCTAAAGCACTTTTCTTTTTTAAAGGAGTATAAACTAAGTTATACCAAATAAATGAAAATAAAAACAGATTTACACCTGTCATTCCAAGTAAGTCATGTATTAAAACAAGAGAAAGAATTACTAGTATAGCTGCGATAATAATACCAGTTGTAGGAGTCATTTTTCCAGAAGCAATAGGTCTATGTTTTGTTCTATCCATTAAAGCATCTTCTTTGTATTCTTGCACCTGATTAAGAGTCGAAACCCCCATAGCTACAAGAAGTACAGCAAAAGTTGCAATAAACATATCAGTTCCAATTTCGCCCTTTGCCATAATATAAGCAAAGAGAGCCGAGAGGCTCACTGCAAAAGAGAGAACGAATTTCGTTAAAACGATAAAATCTTTAATCATTACTTCGTTTGAAGATACTCTAAAAGTAATTTCATGTCACTGTCATTTAAGTTATACGGAGTCATTATACCTGGGTAAAAACCTTCTGGCACATCTTGATCTGGGTTAGCAATCGCATCTTTCATATACTGCGCTGACTTAGTCGCTGAAAGACCTTGAAGTGATGGACCAACAAGAATATCTGCTGTGTCTACACTGTGGCAACCAATACATCCATTTTCATTATATACATCTTCACCAGTTTTAGCCTTACCTGCATCATCTGCACCAGGAGTACTATTTGCTGATTGAAACCATCTATTATAATCTTCTACTTCCATAACAACAATTTTAGAATACATATATGAGTGAGCAGTACCACAATACTCAGCACATTCTACATCATACGATCCAACTTGATCAGAGTTAAACCATTGTTTCGTAATACGACCTGGAACAACATCTTCTTTCATACGAAAAGCTGGTACATAATAAGAGTGAATAACATCATTAAGTGGAGCTGTCATTTCTAAAATAACATTTTGCCCTACAGGTACATATAATGCTTTTCCAACCCCTCCAATTTTTTTATCAAATACACTTGTGATTTTATGAACATGACCATCAGCATTTGCTGGATACTCATACTTCCATTTCCATTTAGAACCCTCTACCTGTATAGTTATACTTTTATCAGCATCAGGCATTGTTCTAGCAGTTACCATTGAAGTATAACCATACCAGAAAAATAAGAACATCATAGCTGTAGGAACAGTAGTCCAAATAATTTCAAGGGTAGTATTATGAGTAATATTCTCAACATCTTCATCTTTAACCTTATCTGCACGGTATTTCCATGCAAGATAAAGCATTGGTCCTATAACTGATATAAATAATACAATTGAAAGCCAAAAATTTATCAATATCGCTTCATCAATGTGTTCTGCAATAACAGTACCACTTGTGTTAAAACCTTCTAACATACCGCCTCCTTAGTGGGTTCTATGTAGTACTGATGTACCACTTTCTATTGTAATATGAGAAACATCGCTATATTGAAAATGCTTAACATCAATAATAACAATTAAAAAGAAAAATGCAACAAGGGACATTGCAAAAATAACAGTAGCCCCAATCAATTTTTCACCTTTCATATGCATATAATACATAACTATCATCCATGCCTTAATAGTACCAATTATCATTTGAACACCAAATGTTACATCAGTTAAAAACATACTAGGCTGAATTAAAGTAACCGCAGTTAAAACTAAAAGTCCGCCAAGAACTTTATAATACCCAGCTCTTTCTTCTTCATAGGTTTTAGTAGTTGCCATTTTAATGACCTCCTGTTGTTAGACCGGCACCGATCATGTAATAATAAGGAAAAACAAATACCCAGATTAAGTGTACAAGGTCCCAATAAAGTGTAAGATTTAAATGTAAGATATGGTGTTGGGGAGTTACTTTATTTGCATTAATTCGCTTGAGTAACCATAACATAAGCCCAATACCAACGATAATATGAAAACCATGTAAACCAGTCATTGTAAAGTACATTCCACAGAACATAATTTCACCAAAAGGTAAAGATTCAGGAGTTCCACCTTGAAGAGCAGGCAAACCTAAGAAAATTCCATGGCTATACTCAGTTGTCCATTCTACTGCTTTTACTCCTAAGAATACAATCGCAAGTAATATA
>JAFLJZ010000010.1 GCA_022712775.1 Sulfurimonas sp. | reverse complement strand
CATCGTCTTATACAAAAAATTCGTTCTTTAGGTATAAAACCAGCGATAGTTTTAAACCCTCATACACCCCCAGAATCTGTAGAGTATTTACTTCCTGACTTAGATATGATTCTCCTTATGAGTGTAAATCCAGGCTTTGGTGGGCAAAGCTTTATTGATTCTGTACTTAATAAAGCACAGAGATTAAATGAAATGCGAAATAGACTTAATCCCGATTGTCTTATAGAAGTTGATGGTGGTGTAAATGACAAAAACATTCAAGCACTGGGAGATTCTGGTGTTGATGTTGTTGTTGCTGGCTCGTATGTATTTAAGAATAAAGATAGAAAAGAAGCTATACAAAGTTTGCAAATCTAATTATGAAATGTAAAATATGTGGAATTACAAGCTATAAAGATGCGATGATGGCGATTGAAGCTGGTGCAGATGCATTAGGTTTTGTCTTTTATGAGAAATCTCCACGCTTCGTAACAATTTCACAAGCAAAAGCTATCATACAAAAGCTTCCTCCTTTTGTTGAAAAAGTTGCTCTTTTTGTTAATGTAACAGCAGATGTTATCAATACAACATGTAAAGAAACAGGTGCGACTCTTGCACAACTTCATTTCGATGCAAGTGAGCAAACCTATAAAGAATTAACAATTCCACATATTAAAGTAATCAGAGCAAAATCAAAAGAAGATATTTTAAAATATTCTGATGAGTACAGACTTGTTGATGCTTATTGTGAATCTTATGGTGGAGCTGGAAAAAGAATAAATATCGAATGGTTTGAAGAGGTAGATAATTCAAAAATCATACTTGCAGGTGGTTTAGATTCTACGAATGTAAGCGCGCTTAAATCTTATGGTTTCTATGGTGTTGATGTGAGTTCAGGTGTTGAAAAATCACATGGAATAAAAGAAACGTCCAAAGTAAAGGCTTTTATAAAAAATGCTCGCTAATCATTTTCCTCTTGATGAGAAAAGCATCTCTAGACTTTGCTCTCGGGGTCTTCCCCTTGAAACACTTAAATCACAAATAGAAACGAGCTTAGACAGTTCTTTAGATTCATGGCGTTCTCAAGGTCTTGATATTGTAAAAAGCAAGGGTTATTTTTATTTTAACACTAAGTTCATGCCACTTGAAAAAGCTGAATTTTGTATTGTGGATATAGAGACAAATGGCTCTAAAATTGATAAGCATCAAATTATAGAAATCGCTGGTGTAAAAGTAAAATATGGAAAAATTACACAGAGATTTGAATCACTTGTTAAATGTAATGAGATAAATGAGCATATTACAAAAATTACTGGAATCACAGTAGAAGATACAAAAGATGCACCAACTTTGAAAGAAGTGCTTTATGATTTTAAACTCTTTTTAGGGGATGCGATTTTTATTGCACATGATGTTAAATTTGACTATAGGTTTATTTCTCTTTCATTTGAAAAAATAGGATTAGAACCTCTTTTAAATAGAAACCTATGTTCACTTGCACTTGCTGAAAGAAGTTTAGTATCGTATAGATATGCGCTTTCATATTTAGACAAAACATTCCAGCTTAACCCTAATGCTTCACATCATAGAGCGATGAGTGATGTACTCACTACATATGCACTTTTTAAATTATCGTTAGAGAGTATGGAAGAAACTGTAAATAATGTAGAAGATTTAATAAAGTTTACAAAAACAGCACCGAGGAAAAAAAGACCTAAATTTGATCCTTTTTTAGTGCTTGAGGAAAATGAAAATACAGAGTAATACTATTCTTCATAAGCTCCAACACTCGTAAGTTTAGTATAACGAGCGTCCATTCTTTTTTCTTTCCCCATTGCACGAAGTTCTTTTACTTGTGCTAGAAAATAATCAGCTATAGCACTTGCACTTGCATCTCTATTTCTATGTGCACCAATCATTGGCTCATTAATAATATCATCAATAAGACCTAATTCTTTTAAGTCAACACTTGTGATTTTCATGGCATTTGTTGCAGCTTCAGCTTTTTTAGGATCATTCCATAGAATTGCAGAACACCCTTCTGGAGAAATAACAGAAAATACAGAGTAACGCATCATAGCAAATTTATCAGCAACACCTATAGCTAAGGCTCCACCAGAACCACCCTCGCCGATTACTATAGAAACTGTTTGAGTATCTATCTCAGCTAATTCAATTAAGTTTCTAGCAATTGCTTCTGATTGGTTTCTCTCTTCAGCACCTAAACCTGGGTATGCACCCGGAGTATCTACTAACATCAAGATAGGAATATTAAATTTTTCTGCCATCTTTGCAGCACGAAGTGCTTTTCTATACCCCTCAGGATGTGGCATACCAAAATTTCTTCGTATTTTGTTCTTCGTACCACGTCCTTTTTGCTCACCAATAACCATTACTTTTTCATCGCCAATATAACCAATATAGCAAAGGATAGCTTCATCATCACGGAAATGTCTATCTCCATGAATTTCATACTTATCTCTCATAATAAGATTAATATAGTCTAGTGCATAAGGACGATCTAGATGACGAGCAAGCTGAAGTTTTTGAAAATCTGTTAAATTACCGTAAGTTTTTATAACTTCTTTATCTAACTCAGCTTGATACATTTGCACTTCACCCTCGTCATGACGAACTTGCGCAGAAATAATATTTTCTTGAATTTTTTTTATGTCTTGTTCAAAGTCTAAATATGTAGCCAAAGGAAATCCTTACTTAGATTTTTTTAAAGATAAGAACACCATTAGTTCCACCAAAACCAAAAGAATTACTCATACAAACATTCAACTCAGCTTTTCTCGCACCATCTGATACATAATCTAAATCACAATTTTCATCAGGTGTTTCATAGTTAATTGTTGGAGGGATAATTCCATCTCTCATAGCCATTAAACAGGTAACCGCTTCGATTCCACCCGCTGCACCTAAGCAGTGACCGATTTGACCTTTAATAGAACTCATTGGAGGACAGTTCTCTTTTCCACCAAGCAACTCTTTTACTGCAGCAGTTTCATTTTTGTCATTGATAGGGGTACTTGTACCATGCGCATTTACATAGTCAAGCTTAGGCTCGCCTGCCATTTTATATGCAGCTTTCATTGCACGTGCTGGACCATCAAGCGATGGTGTAGTGATATGATTTGCATCTCCACTCTCACCAAAACCAATTACTTC
>JAFLJZ010000223.1 GCA_022712775.1 Sulfurimonas sp. | reverse complement strand
ACCGATTGTGAGTACCTTATAGTCCGTATTTTCTGCTAAGTCTAATCTACTTAAAACTTTTGCTAATTCGTTAAGCTGCGGAGTACAGATACCTGCACACCTAAAATAGTTTAATGTAAGAATTGTTGGCTTACCGTTCATCAGTTTTTTTAATGTAACACTTTTTCCATCTTCATTAAGAAAAGTTAAGTTAATATCAACTGTTTCCCCCAGCTTCTCTTGTATACCCAAGGTTCCTGCATTAACAAAACTTATAAGTAAAGAGAAGATAACTAACAATTTTTTCATAAAACTCCCTATAATTCGCATAAAATAAGGTGAATTGTACATTAAACTATATTAAATATACTTTAATGCACTCTGTATAATTAATATTTATTTAAGTTTTTAAATTATTATAAGTTTTTAATATATCTGGTCTAATTAAAATAAGTGTTATTAATGCAATAAGCGTAAATATTAAAAAATAAACTATATCTCCACTAAATTTATATGCGATAATTCCAAAGATTGTGTTTCCTTGAATTATAAGAAAAAAGAGTAATTTTGAATGCTTAGTAAATTTCTTAAATACTTGTTTATCGAAAGTATTATTTTGTAAACGGAGTAGATATCTATGAAATAGAATGTAATAAACTATTGGTAACTCTATAAGTTTATATACAATCAAAAATAAAACAACTTCCCTATTGTATACACCATCGAAGTAAGTTGGTGATGTTATTTGAAAATTTAGACTAATTATAAATGCGATGAGAGCGAATAAGATTACTAAAAGTATAGTTATCTTTTTACGCCTATTTAAAGTGCTAATTAATTCTTGCATTAATTATTAGAATGCATGTCTAATAGTAACTCCAATATAAATTGCTATAAGACCCAGAAGAATGTTAAATGGTAAGAGATAGCTATTTACTAACCACATACAATCTGCTGCTTTTTGAAGCTTACAGTCTGCTTTTTCTGCTTTTGAAATAACCCAAACCATAAGAATCATGTTTAAAACCATAGCACTCCAAAGAGCACCTTTCATCGTAATCGACTTATATATTTCCATGCTACGCATATCTAGCACAAAACCATCAGTTCCATACGCATTATCTTGATAGCCTAGTGCCATAAATAAAGCTGTTATCACAGACAAAACTATAAAAGGAATCAAAAATTTAAAATAACTTTTAATCAATCTCGCACGTCCAGATAGTCTACGTTCATCTGAAACAGTTTTATGTGCTGTTTTAGTTATAACTAGTACTGCAATCATACCGCCAACCCAAATTACTGCACTTATAACATGAAGAAAAATAACTTGATTAGTATAATCAGTCATAATTTCGTATATAAAATCTCTCATTGATTTCCCCTAAGTATTAATAAATGTGATAATACCAAATAATCTATTTGAGAGTTCTTAAATTTTAAAAACTTATTCCTATGTTTCTAAAGAATTTATTTACCCACAGAGCAGCAAGCTTTTGTTTCTTGATTTAAAGATTTCTCATTTAACGAAGTACTTTTCCAATAATCATACTGATTATAAGCCTTCATTAGAGTCCATCCCCCATAGAGAATAATAACAATTGAAGCTAACTGAACCATAGTTTGACGAAATCTATTTTGAGAAAATAATCCCACAATAAAAGCAAAACTAAATAATGAAGGGATAGTAAATATACCAAATATAAACATAACCATTGCACCAAGTAAAACAGATTCTGTAGTTGTAGCGGTTACTAGCATAGTATAAACAAGTCCGCAGGGGATAAGTCCATTTAAGAGACCTAAAATAAAAAAGCTCTTTAAACTAACATCGTTCAACTGTGAAGTAAATACTTTTTTAAACCAATTGTATTTACTGATTTGATATTCTATTTTTGAAAGAAATTTTAGCTTACCAGCAAATGATAATCCCATAACAATCATTAAGAGACCTGCAATACCAAAAAGAATAGCTCTAGTTAAGGGTGTTATATCCCATAAAGAACCAAAATATCCAAATAATCCACCAAAAATTGTATATGTAGTTACTCTCCCCATATTATAAAGAAAATGGTAAAGACCTTGAGAAAACTTTGTTTGTTCTGGTTTTATTTTTGCAGTTGTATATGTAAGTATAAAACCACCGCACATTCCTATACAGTGACCAATAGAGCCTAAAAGAGCAAAACTTATAATAGCTACTAATTCAATATTTTCCATTGTATAATAATACTTTTAAAGTGTTAGCAGAGTGTTAAGCTCTAGCTGTTTTTATAAGAGTTAAAAATTCACCAAATATATAAGCACTCTCTTTAGGGCCAGGACTAGCTTCAGGGTGATGTTGTACCGAAAAGATTGGTTCGTTGTTATACTTTAATCCTTCAATAGTGTTATCAAAAAGATTTGTATGTGTCACTTCTGCAATCTCTACGATATTATCAGGAACATTGTAGTTATGATTCTGCGCAGTAATTTCCACTAAACCAGACTTCTCATTTTTAACAGGATGATTCCCACCATGATGACCAAACTTTAGCTTATATGTATCGTACCCGTGAGAAATAGAAAGAAGTTGATGACCAAGACAAATTCCAAACATTGGTATCTTAGCTGCTATGAGTTTTTTAATCTGCTCTTGTTCTTTTTTAAGCACAAGTGGATCACCTGGGCCGTTTGAAAGAAATACTCCATCAATATCTAGAGATTTGTATTGTGCTATCAGTGTTTCTGCTTTAAAATCATTTGGAATAACTTCTACAGCAATTTTTGCATTTACAATTTCATTTAAAATATTTCTTTTCACACCAAAATCAATAACAGCTATTTTAGCTTCTGGGGTAGGTGCATTGTTATACTCAAATGAACCTTTAGAATTATATGTAGCACTTTCATGTGCATAAGCAGTTTTTGTACTTACCTGCTCTATATAATTTACATCCTCGATTCTTGGGTGTGATTCAAGTATCTTTTTTAATTCTTCTTTATCACTTATTTTTGTTGAAGCCACCATCATCATAGCACCTTCATCTCGTACCATTTTTGTTAAGAAACGTGTATCTATATCGCAGATTCCCATAACATTGTGTTGTACTAAAAATGAATCTAAAGACTGCTCTGCTCTAAAGTTTGAGAAACGAGCTTGATATTTTCTGACTATCATACCCTTAGCGTGAGCAGATTTACTTTCCATGTCTTGAGCATTTACACCAACATTACCAATTTCAGGCATTGTGAATGTAACAAACTGGCCTGCATACGATGGATCAGACATAATCTCTTGGTATCCACTAAGTGAAGTATTAAAAACTATCTCACCTACACTTGTATCACCCCCACCAAAACTTTTTGCACTTAGTAAAGTTCCATTTTCTAAATATATCCAAGCATCTTTTAGAGCTATGCTCACTAATCCATACCTCTTTTCACTAACTCTTCTCTATAGATTTTTTCATAAAGAATGTCAAACTCATCTGTTCCTGGGATATAACGTTTTTTGTATGAACGAATTTTTTCCATGACAGCATCATCTAACTCTGAAGCATCAGCAATAAAACCAGTTATAGAGTTATAAATAATATTTTTAATTCTATTTTCTGTTACATCGAAATGGATTAAATCTTCTTCATAAAGCTCATCGAGAATCTTATGAGACATATCAGAAAATCTTTCTTCATAGTTTAAAATAACACCAAACTCAGGAGCTAGTTTCTTTTTAATCATGAAAAACAGTTGTCTCTCATCCGCGAGCATAAACTCTATCTCTTCTTCATTCTCTTCACAAATTTCATCAGCTTTATCTTCTAAAAGTATCTCTTGATGAACATTAGTAGTTAATATTTTTTCTGCTTCAAGAGCGACAGGCTCTAAACCTTTAGTCATTGTTACAACACCACTTTTATTTAAGTCGATAGAAATCTTACTAGCAATATGGGGAATAGATTTAAGTGATATTTTCATAATATATAGGCCTGCTTATTTTATTTGAAACCTCTGAACAATTACCATATGCTCAGCTAAACAAGAGATAAGCTATTTCAAGGCAAAAATACGCAGGAGCTACTAGTAGCTTCAAGTGTTTTTAACGAAGAAAGAGTTTGTCTCTTGTTTAGCCCTATGGGAGGCTTTTTAAAAGGCAATCTTGCTTCATTTTTCTTATTTGACTTAACTAATTAGGTCTGCAAAAAAAACTAAAACAATCTTACCTTTTAAAAAGTCTCTGAGTATATGGTAATTGTTCAGAGGTTTCAATTTATTTAGACATTCTACACTAAGTTAGGTAAAGATATGTTTAGGCGAAAAAATACTCAGATATTTTACTTAAGATTTTTATGATATTATTCCAACAACTATCGATAAATGGAACTATACTATGATAAAAATTATTCGTGAAAACAAAATACTCTATAGCATAATAGCCTTCGTAATATTTTTCATTGTTGTTGTAAACTTACCTAAAACATACAGTAATAATTTATACAAAGAATACACAAGCAAAACAAATAAAGAGATGCAAACTTTAGGCAAAGAACTCCAAGGAATTGCTTACTCTTTTGCTCAAGATAATAAAATGATTGAAACATACAAGAACACTATGTACGACTGCATTGGTTACTCCATCTATAATACAGATGAAACTGCAAGTTTTAACACAACACTCCAAACATGTAAAAATGACTACGACAAAGGCAAAACAATGATTTATTTTAATCACGCATGGTTAGTGAAAGATTTCAGTCGTTGGAATGCTAGCTATTTACCCTTAGAAAGAATCATACAAAAGCATTTAAAACAAGCAAAATCTTATGAACATTTAAAGACTACACATACAATGAACTTTACAGATAAAAGACCCCACATGTTTGTATCCATCGATTTTAGAGGTGCAAATATTGATGGTTATATGTTAAACAGAACTATGGAAGTAAGAGTAGACGCAAGAACTAAAGTGCTTTATGATTTAAAGTAGGTTCTACTATAATATTCAGTCACTAAAGCTTCGCCTTTGGCGAGATAAAGTAACTTAAAAGTTACTTAGCTAAAATAAGTGTTAGTTCCGAAGCTTTTTTAGCGTCCATTTTCGTTAAAATTTGTCCAACAGTTTTTGGTTTAAGTGCTGTTAAAATCGTGGCAGCTTCATGTACATCCATATTTGATAAAATATTTGAAGCAGCTCCCGCTTTCATCTTTGCAAATGTTTGCGCAATTTTACTCATTTTTGTACTTTTTACTTCTTTTAATACAGACTCATTTCTTTGGAGCATTTTTTTCATAGAAGTTTCTTTTTGTGTTATCTCTAAAAGTTTTGCATTAACCTCTTCTTCTTTTTGAGCTAACCTACTCTCTTTCTTCTTCAACAACTCTTCTGTAGCTTGTTTAAGTGCTGTAAGCGCTTGTTTTTGTTCGTCTATTCGTTCAAGTTCAACAAGAAGTTCACTTTTTCTTTCTTTAAAAATTTCTGTACAATCAAAAAGTCTATCACTTGTTTGCAACGCTAGTAAAGATGAGATAGTAAACAGTGTAATAAGCAGTATTTTCATATATTAAGCCTCTTGCTTTTTCTTTCTTGTATGTGTCATTAATGCAACCTCATCTAAATCTTTTGCTTCTTTAATTTTTACTGCTTTAATCATTTTTTTAATCTCTTCAAGTTCTAAGTACTTAAACTTTTCAAACTCAATCATATCAGATTTTAGTTTCTCTTTTGCAAAACCTACTTGTTTTGTAGCAAAAACTTTCCACTCTTTGTTATGTTCGATTAGTCCTCTTTGTGATTCTAGTAAGCTTCTTGAAGCTAACATACTTGACATGGAACCAGTTTGAGGAGTTTCTATGGTGTTAAGTGAATCATAAGAGAGTTGAAGTGCCATTGCAGCACTATTTAAGTCTGCATTTGCACCTTGAAGAGCCTGTTCACTTTTTTGCATCGTGCTTTTTTTTAAAGTAACAAGTGAACTATATCGCGTCTTCATAGGTAGTTACCTCTATAGTATTATCGTGTCTTCTCTCTCTGGTGAAGTTGAAATGATTCCAACCTTAGTTTTTGAAATTTCTTCAATAATTTTAACATATTCTTGTGCAGTTGCTGGTAAGTCTTCAAATTTACGTACACCTACCGAATTGTCCCAACCTTTAAAAGTTTTATAAATCGGTGTTACCCCATCTAAGTTCGAAGGCATATAGTCTATCTCTTTTGAATCTAATTCATACGCTACACATACTTTCACTTCATCAAAACCATCAAGAACATCAAGTTTCATAAGTGCTAATTCATCACAACCATTGAGTCGAGAAGCATAACGTGTTGCTATTGCATCAAACCAACCACATCTTCTTGCTCGTCCTGTTGTTGTTCCAAATTCATTTCCTTGCTCACCAAGACGTTGTCCATCTGCGCCTAAATCTTCGGTTGGAAATGGTCCATTTCCAACACGAGTACAGTACGCTTTTACAATCCCTGTAACTTTTCCAATATCTTTAGGGTTAATTCCAAGACCTGTACATGCACCTGC
>JAFLJZ010000009.1 GCA_022712775.1 Sulfurimonas sp. | reverse complement strand
TAGTTAAAAAAGTTGATGGAAATAATGCTCGTGCAACATTAAACCTAAGAAGACACCAAGCAATTGTTGCTATTAAATATAGTGCAAAAGATTACTCAATTACATACACATCTAGTCAAGCACTAAAGTATGATGCAAAAGACAACACAATTCATAAAAATTACAACTCTTGGATTAGAAACTTAGACAATGCAATTCAAGTGCAACTAAATCTTTTATAAGTCAATATATAATTTTTGAACTCCACTCTCACTCATCTTTACAAGACTAAATAAATCTTGTAAAGATTCTATAATTCCATCTTCTTTTATACTCTCAAACTCAACTGCATCAGTTTCATCTTTAGCAATTTCTATAACAATACCTGCACCTGATTCTAAATACGAAGTACAAGAATTTACTTCTTCGATTCTAGCTATATCTAAACATTCAGTACCTACACAAAGAACTCTTTCACCTGATACTAGGGTTTGAAGTGCTGCTGTTTTGAGTGCATCTAGGGAGCTTTTATTTCCTGAAGAAATAGTTATTATTTCATCTTTGTCACCATTAAGAAGTGAAAAATATGAAGGGGCAGAATTGTATACACTGTTTTGAAAAAGTGTCGGTGAAATTTGTGTACCTTCTAATATAGCATCTGTAATTCCCGCTGTTGCTTGGAGTTCTCCAAAGGCAGAAGCATATACTATTTTTCCACCTTTAAACTCGCATTTATCTGCAAGGTAGAGCATGATTTTTGCATTTCTAGTAAGACGACGGCGTAACATCATTTTTGGAACTATACGTTTTTCATCTAAGTTTTCTATTTTTTGTTCTGCATAAATCTTATAAGCATGAAGTATATTTACAGCTACTCGCATTACTTACAAGCTCCAAAAATTAAAGAAGTGTTATTTCCACCAAAGGCAAAAGAGTTACTAAGTACATAGGTAATGTTTTCATTTCTTTTGATACTCTCACATGAGATGATAGCTTCTATCGCTCCGGCGGCACCAAGTGTATGCCCTGTGATTGATTTCGTAGAAGTAAAACATACATTTTCAAATACACTCTCTATAGCCAAAGATTCAACTCTATCATTTGCCTCAGTTCCTGTTCCATGCGCATTTATATAATCAATACTTTGTGATTCCAAGTTTGCATTCTTTAGAGCATTTTGCATAGAAGCTATGGCACCTTTAGCTTCGGGGTCTGGATTTGTCATATGATATGCATCACTACTCGCCCCTACTCCTAAAAGTTCTATAGAATCTTCTACGTGTTCATGTTGCACTAAAAGTCCTGCTACAGCTTCAGCTACATTCATTCCCTCACGACCCTCTTTAAATGGAGTACAGACCTTTGAAGACAAAACACTTAAGGCGTAAAAACCACATACTGTTGTGTAACATAAAGAATCAGAACCTACAACTAAAATATTTTTATACGCACCAACACCCATAAGTCTTTTAGCCAAAAGTAAGGCATTTGCACTTGAGGTACAAGCAGTTGAAATAGAACGAGAATCACAAAAGCTAAATTTCTCTTGTAGATATTCTGCTATAACACTTATCGCGTGTCTTTTGGGGTCTATATTTGTATAGTTTTTATCTTTAAAATAATGTTTTTCACTTTCTTGCATTCCACCAACTGAAGAACCTACGATGAGTAAAGTGTCATTAAAATTTTCAAGGTTTGAATCTTTTAAAATCTTCTCTACAACCTCTTCTAAAACATCAAAGAAATTATCATATTTCATGATTCCAAGTCCAACGGGGGTGTCTTTCATATAAGATGTATCTATTGTGATTCCTGTCGTTTGTGATTCTATCGCAGACATAAGTTGGGCTGTATCTCCAACACAAGAGCGTGATTCGTAGCTGGTTATAAAAGCTTTAATCATTTTTATCTTCTATGGCTAAAGTAAGGCTTCCATTTGCAATAATTTTTTCACCTTCAAATACATCAAAATCTATAAGCTTCATGTTCTCTAAACTATGTTTATTTTTTACACTAACTTCAAAGATTTTTACTAAAGGTTCATGGAGGAGTTTTACATTTTTCATACTTACTAAAAAAGCATTTTTAATTTCACGAGTTTGCTCTAAGGCAGAAGAACTTTGTGCAGCTGATTCTATAAGCATTGCAAGACTTGGAATTTCATCAAACTCCACAACTACCCTAGCCTCATTTTCATCACAAGAAAGTATCTCTTTTACAAATTTTAATGGGGCTAAATGAGGGAGTTGAACTTCCAAATATTTTTACTTTTGTTGCTCGTTAATATACGCCGTAAGTGAAGCAGATGAAGCAAAAATAGTTTCTGCTTCTGCCATATTTGTTATTTTGACACCAAACTCTTTTTCAAGCATAAGTGTAAGTTCGATTGCATCTACAGAATCAAGACCAAGACCATCATCACCAAACAATGCCATCTCATCTTCTATCTCATCTGGTGTCATATCTTCGAGGTTTAAACCTTCGATTATTTTTATCTTTAAGTCTTGTGTAGTTATCATTTATATCTCTTAAAATTATTTATATTATTATGCCAAAAAGAGTATTAAACTTCACCTACATCCATACCAAGAGCTTTTAATCTTTCTATTACAGGAGGATGCGTGTAATGAAAGAAAATATATAAAGGGTGTGAGAGTGGGAAACTTTTATTTTCTTGTACAAGTACTTTGAGTGCATTTGCAAGTTCTATGGCTCCACCTGCTCCACCTAACTCACTTCCCATTTTATCTGCCGCGTATTCATTATGTCGGCTTACTATCCCCATAATAGGCATCATAAGAAATCCAAGAACTGGCATGAATAACAGAAGTAGAATCATGATTAAGGCTGGGCTTTGACTCATTCCCATCTCTAAAAATAAACTCTCTGGTAAGTTTCCAAAGATTGCGAACATTGCAAAAAGCATTCCGCCAACAAGCGCAATATTTTTATAAATATCGCCATGTGCAAAATGACCAAGTTCATGTCCTAAAACAGCTAAAAGTTCTTTTGTACTCAGCTTTTCTATGAGCGTATCAAAAAGTACAACTCTTTTTGCCTTACCAAATCCACCAAAATAAGCATTTAAGCGTGCATCTCTCTTACTTGCATCACTTACAAATACACCAGAACTAACAAAGCCTGTTTTCTCCATAAGTATCTTAATCTCAGAATCAAGTTCCCCATCTTCAAGTGGAGTAAGTTTGTCAAAAAATGTTGCACG
>JAFLJZ010000008.1 GCA_022712775.1 Sulfurimonas sp. | reverse complement strand
GCAAGAATACTTATCTCGTCTTTTTTATGATTTTTTCGAATCTCATGTGTGAGTTCAAGTCCGTTCATTACAGGCATATTGTAATCTGTAATAACGAGAGAAATATCGGAGTGCGTTTGTAACATTCCAAGTGCTTCTTCTCCATGAGCAACAGTGATTACATTAAAAAAGAGGTTATCCAGCATATTTTTCATTTGTTTTCTAATAACCATAGAATCATCAACCACTAAAACTTTATGATTTTGATTTTTTTGTAGTCGCTCAATAGTGTGAATAATATAGTTTATATCATCAACACCACCTTTATTTACATAATCAATAATATTTTTTTGAAGCATTTTTTTTCTAAAATCTTTGTCAATATTTGCACTTAAAACGATTGCTTGATTTTTGTGAGAGAGTACATAATCCACCACTTCTCCATTCGGTGCGTCAGGTAGGTTAATATCGAGTAAAGTAACAAAGTATTTATGAATGCGTAAGAATAGCTTAGCTTCATGTAAATTATGTGCTATATCAACCTCAAATTTAAGTGCTTCTTCAATTTTTTTAGCGATGAGCTTTGCGAGTGTTTTATTGTCTTCAACGATTAAAATTTTTTCCATAGTGTATAAATATCCATATAATCTTTTTACAATTCTACTACAATTTATCTATATTTATAGGTATTATGGATAATATCCATTTTATGAAACTTTTAAGTGTTACAGTTGATAAACTAAAATCAAAACAAAATATTTTTTTAACGGGTGGAGCAGGGGTTGGAAAGACTACTATCACGCGTGAGATTATCCAAAGCTATGAAGATATGGCTAAAAAAGTCGCAAAGTTAGCTTCAACGGGGATGTCGGCTACTTTAATAGGTGGACAGACGCTACACTCTTTTTTTGATCTTGGTATCGCTTCAAATATAAAAGATTTAGAATCAAAGGGAAAATACGAAGCGAAGAAAAAAATCAAAAAACTCATTCATTCTATAGATTTGATTGTTATAGATGAGATTTCGATGGTGAGTGATGAAGTCTTTGAAATGATTAAGCTTCGTTTAGAACAGGGTGATTTTCAAGGTTCTTTTTTAGTTGTAGGTGATTTTTTACAACTACCTCCCGTTGTGCGAGGAAGTGCTGAAGTAATGTTCGCTTTTGAATCACAGGCTTGGTTAGACTGTCGCTTTGAAACTATAGAACTAACCCATATTTACAGAACAGATGACAAAAAGTTTATCGAGCTACTTCATAATGTTCGTTTTGGCTTTATAAATGAAGCGATACATCATCACCTTAATGAGTACATAAAACCCTTACCAAGTAACTTAAGTGAGTTCACCTTCCTTTTTGGAAAAAACAAGTCTGCTTCACTATATAATAAAGAACAACTAGAACATATAGATGAAGAAGTCTTTGTTAAAGAAGCACAAGTAATTAAGCATTCTAAAATCGTGCAAGACAAAGAAATAGAACGCTACTTAGGTGATGCTAGAATCGAAAAAGAGCTAGAATTAAAGATAGGTGCTCCTGTACTTTTTACAAGAAATTCTTGGAATTATTTTAATGGAGAGCGAGGAGTTGTTGTCAACAAAGATGCCACTTATATTTATGTTCAAAAATCTGATAAAAAAATAGTTAAACTAGAAACAGCTGCACAAAGTAAAAGTGTGTGGAAGGAGAAAACTGTAGATGGTAAAAAAGAGATGCTTGAAGAAAACCTCTTTACGATTTATCAGTACCCTATAAAACTTGCTTTTGCAATTACGATTCATAAATCACAAGGTATGTCTATTTCTGATTTGATTATTGAGACAAATGAGATTTTTGCACCTTCTCAGTTTTATGTAGCCTTATCAAGAAGTTCAAACCCAAAGCGATTAAACCTTATAGCACCAAGATGTCAATGGTATGATTTAGCTTTTGTTAACCATAAGGCAATAGAGTTTGTGCAAAGAAGCAGATGTTAAGAAGTATAGATAGAGGTGTTTTATATATGCTTCTTGGTGCTTTAATCTCAGCACTTAATGGAGCCATTGCAAAGATATTGACGGAGGACTTAACAGCCTTAGAGTTAGTTTTTTTTCGTAATCTTATTGGCGTGATTATAATACTTTACACACTTAGACATACTCCTCCAAAACTTACAGGTGGAAAGTTTCATCTTCTTATTACGCGTGGAGTGTTTGGATTTACTGCTATGATTTTGTTTTTTTATACGATAACTACGATTCCACTTGGCGAGGCAATTACACTCAACAAAACTTCACCACTTTTTGGAACTATTTTAGCATTTTACCTTTTAAAAGAACATCTTAATAAAACAACATTACTTGCCTTGTTGATTGGTTTTCTTGGAATTATACTTATCGTAAAACCGATAGGAATGAGTATCTCTTATGAGCACTTTCTTGGAATCTTAGGTGGATTTTTTGCAGCAGCAGCCTACACAACAATCAAAAAAATAAAAGATATATAT
>JAFLJZ010000007.1 GCA_022712775.1 Sulfurimonas sp. | reverse complement strand
GGGAAAATTGTTGCATTTTCGCTTGTTAACATTACTCTTGCAACTTCTCTCATTGCAACTTCTTCATCAACCACATCTTCTAATAATAGTGCTTTACCTTCTGGTGGTGTAATTACACCCTCATAAGTAGCAGCAGGATATGGTGAATAATACGCAGGACCTTGATTTGCCATAAGTTCTCCTATGAAATATATTTTCTATAGTAATTTGATATTAAATCTAAATTTACTATTATTTTGCTTGTTTTTCTTCTTCTAATAACTCGTGAGGTGTTAACATCGTAACACAATCTCTACCAAGCATATCACTACATACATACACACATAGTTCACACCCTTTACATCTATCTGTTACTACATAAGATGTGTTTCTTTCTTTATCGAACATAAGCGTATTTGCTTCTGGACAATATAATGTACATGTGTTACATTTATATTCAGCACACATGTTTGCGTCAACTTTCGCTATATAATACATTGTTACTCCCTATGATTACTTAAACATTTTGATATTAGGCTTAGCCTAATAATTAGCAATGTAGCATAAAAAAATTATACATACAAAATCTTAATTTATAATTTATAATTTTAATTAAAAATTCTTATCAGCTACACTTATATGTTTTCAAAGTGAATTTTACTGAAAAAACCTTTTACTTTTCTTTAATAATTTTATTGTTACAAGTGAATGAAGAACTATAACTATTGCTTGAAGCCATGTGAACAAGGCTGCTATGTTCATAAAAGCATAGGTAATATTAGAATAATATTGCCTATTACTTCATACGAATATAATGTTACAAAAAGAAACAAATCAAGCAATAAATTTGCTTTTACCCTAATATCTGTCTGTTACTTGCCTTTATAGTTCTCTAAATATTTTACTGCTATAAGCGCATCCATAAAAATTAATTTTGTATATTTTTGCAAGGTTTCTTTTGTATCATAACCGCTTAAAACACCAATAGAACTTACCTTTGCATTTTTTGCACTTAGTAAATCCAACTTTGTATCACCTATCATCCAGACATCTTCATTTATATGTTTCATCATGCTTAAAGCCTTTAAAATTGGCTCCTCATGAGGTTTAGGGTTATGGACATTTTCTCTTCCTATAAGTACCTCAAAATACTGCATCAAACCAAAGTGTTCCATTAAAACTTTGGAATACTCCCCTGTTTTAGTTGTTACAATTCCAAGCCTAGCAAATTTACTCGCACAAAGGACAGCTTCTTTTGTACATGCTAATAATTCAGTTTGTTGTGTAGATATTTTACGATAACGCTCTTTATATGTAGCAACAAAATTCCAGATTTCATCTTTATCAACACCCAATTCTTTATACATAACATCTAAGGGATAACCTATAAGTGCTTCGATTTGTTCATCTGATGGATGTTTAGAATTATGCACATCAAAAGAGTGATGAAAAGTATTTACAATTGCGTATGTTGAATCTATCAAAGTCCCATCTAAATCAAAGAGGATAATCATTCGTTCTATGCCTTTTTATTTTATTATATCCATCTTATATGAATAAATTTATGTTAGAATACTTTATAAAGGAATTATAGTGCTTATAAAATTAATTTTACTTATATTTGTCACAAGTTTATCTCTTCATGCGCAGTACAATGTAGCAGAGCAAGAAGAACTTAGTTATCTTGATTCAGTACATGAAGGAATTTCAGAAATGGTTGTTGACCTTTCAGATTCAATAGATGATGGTATTAACTTTTTAGCTGAAGATGATGCAGAGAAGCAAATCTATATAGATGATACCTCTGTTGATTCATTTTTTCAAAATAGAAAATTTTTAGAAGAAACAGATAATGCCTTTATCAGAGTGCGTGCTAGTGGCTTTGCCCAGTCTAAAGGTGTAGATGATCAAAAAGTAAGAGTAAGAGCACAAGTACCTCTTAGTAGAACAAGAAAAAGCCTTAGACTTTTCATTGATAGTTTTGGTGAAGATGAGCAAAACCCAATGACAACACAAAATACCGATGAGCCAAGTGCACCAGCAGTAGGGGTACATTATTTAAACCCTAAAAAATACGGTATAAAATCACGCTATACACTTGGATTTAGAAATTCAAGCCCCTACATACAAGCAAGATACAACAAGATTTTCCAAACAGCTGGTTGGAAAATTGAGCCTACACAATCACTTAGGTATTCTATAAAAAACGAGTTTTCTGAAGATACAAATATCTACTTTGACAAAAGTTTAGATGAGCGTTCACTTTTCAGGGTTGAACTCCAAAGGGGAACACAATCACGTCTCGATGGGATGAATTATGGTCTTGGTTTAACTTACTTCAAAACTATTAATGCAAAAACAGGTCTTAACTTCTCACAAAGTTTCTTAGGAAACACAAAATATAGATATACACTCGACACTATTCCCGAGACCCAATCTAGTACCTATGGTGGAATTAACAACTATGTCACTTCCGCAAATTGGCGTCAAAACGTGTGGAAGAAATGGTTTTACTATGAGGTGCGTCCTAGTGTAAACTTTCATAGACAACACGACTACAAAGCAAATTATAGCCTGCTAGTAAATCTAGACTTTTATTTTGGTAGATTTGGAAAAAGATAATTAACTATTTATTTAACTTTTTCCCATTGGATATGGTTATGCCAAATCCCACTTAAGCTTGGTTCAATATTTTTTATCCCTTTATCAACTGTCGTAATAGAGTTTGGAATATATAAAAAGAGATAAGGGTTATCATCCGTAATGATTTTAAACATTTTTTTCCATAATTTTGATAACTTTTTTCTGTCAATCATACTTTGTGATTCATCTATCATTTTATCCATGAGAGGATTATTATACCCTACAAGATTAAAACCACCTTTCTTATCAGAATCAGTATGCCAAAAAAGGTATGGGTCTGGAGTAGAAGATAATCCCCAACCTAAAAGTACAGAATCAAACTTATGAGGGAAAACAACCATATTTAAAAATGCCTGCCACTCCATCACTCGTAACTCCACTACTACACCTACTTTTTTCAACTGATGCTGTAGTATCTGTGCAGCATAAGGGCGTATACTACTTGAATTTGAGGTTACTATTTCAAATGTAAAAGGATTGTTTTCATCATACCCTGCTTCTTTTAGCAGTTGTTTTGCCTTTTGTATATCCTGTACTGGTGCTTTTACCTCTGGATTAAAAGCTGATGTTGCTGGTAAAAAAGGTCCAGTGCAGACTTTTGCATGTTTAAAAAACAATATTTCTACAAGTTCTTCTCTATCTATCGCTAGAGACAAGGCTTCTCGTACCTTTGGGTTTTTGAACTTTTCTCTTCGTAGATTAAAGCCGAGATAGGTGTAGGAGTGACTTATCTCCTCATATATATTAAAATTATTAAAAAAATCATCATCTAGCTGTCTTTCGTATTGCATTGGTTCAATATTTCCAATATCAAGAGATTGTGACTTTAACATCAAAAATCGAGTTACAGGATCAGCAATAACATGAAATGAGATTCTATCAATACGAGGTTTACCCATAAAGTAATCTTCATTAGCAGATAAAATAATATTTTTGGAATGCTCAAGCGTATGTAATTTATATGCGCCTGTTCCTATGGGAGCAGTATTAAATTTTGAACTCATCAAGTTTTTATCTGATGCTAAAATATGTTGGGGTATGATTCCCATCATCCATGTTTCAAGTGCTTTAAAATATGGTTTTTTATACACTACTCTTATTTTATAAGGATTTATAATTTGTACTTCTTTTACAAAACGAAAATTCGCACTATAAGGAGAAGAAATTTTTGGAGAGATTAAAGTTTGGTATGTAAAAAGTACATCTTTTGCACTGAAACTTTCTCCGTCATGCCATAAAACATTTTTTTTAAGTTCAAAAATCAAGGTCATATCATCTTCATAATAAAACTTATCTGCTAAATCCCCAATAATTGTAGAACTATCTTTATCGTACTTTACTAATCCATTAAAAATGAATCCTGCTATCTCTGATGAACTTGAATCGGTTGCTAAAAGAGGGTTGAGCCGTGAAGGATTTGCAGATGTAGCAAGATGCAAGGTGCTCGCTTGTGTTTCTAAGATAAAAAATAATAAAAATAATAAAAATGTCTTCATCATACTAAAGTAAAGATTTCCCATTAATTTTTAAACTATTTTGTTTATATGTTGCATCAAAAATCACATCATCGCCTTTTGTTTTTGCATAATCGACTAAAGAGATTGGAATCGGTAAAGAAGCACTAATCTCATTAATAATTTTTTTCGAACTTACTGATTTAAAATCAAAATTTACATTTGTCAAAATCAGTAAAGGTGAGAACATCATTTTACCTGCGAGCGCACTATCTTCTTTGAGAATAATTTCTGTTTTAATTTTAAATCCATCTAAGTCTTTGTTATTTAGATTAATATTTTCTATCGAAAGGTCAACTATATCTAGTTTTACACCCTTTGAGAGTAATTGAATCATTGTTTGCTTAAGTTGTCGCTTTATGTCGGTGTTATTTGAAGACTTTGCTTTTGAAGCGAGATGTCTAAGTTTTTGTAAAGATGTTTTATCTATTTGTGAGATTGCTACATCATAATTAATGTTTGAAGTATTTAAATCCAAGTTTTTTAATCTAACCTGCATAGTATCAAAGGATACTTTTGTATTTAACTCTGCTTTTTCACCTTGCGTATTAGACGATGCATTAATGTAAAGTTTAGAAATGTTTATAGTCTCTTTTTTACTTGCAGGAGCTTTGAGGTTTATTTGAAGTGAATCAAGTGCTGCAGATAAAAGATACGTTCCTTGATTTTCAAAGTTTGATGTTGAGCTAAAATTTTGTAAGTTTATAGACATCTCTTCATTAGGGTTCGTAAACTTTATAACTATAGAATCTGTTTGTGCTTGTAGGGATGCTGGAGCAATTAAGTCACCATTTCCTTTGAACTTTGTATTTATAATTTCTACAATAACTTTTGCATTGTTTTCAAGCGTATAGTTCTCATGCACATCTTTTATATAACCGTCAAAATATTGTGTCACGATATTATAATCTATATGATATAAAAGCCCTTTTTTAAATAAAAAATATTTAATATACTCAGCAAATTTTTCATCATTTTCTTTTAATTCAATCATCACTTCATCACTGAGAGATAAAGGGTAAATATCTACGCTAACTGCCTTAGAAAAAGGAATATTTGAATACTGTAAATCCATACCTACTATAGTTCCACCAACAAGAGCATTTGTATAAGGAGGAAGTTGCTCTCTTGAATACTTTTGCAAATATTCTAAAAATTTTTGTGTATCTGAAACTACAAACTCATAATGTCTTGATGTTTCTAAATAACTAATATCTTCTTCATTCTTAAGTATGTTTATACCCTGTGATTCTAAGTTATCTAACTTTTTATCAAGTGCATCTTTTACAAGTGAGTTGCCAACTATCGGGATAAGAGCTATAAGACTAACTATAACAAAGAGGATAATGATGATTTTTTTACGATTCATTGAGTTTCCTAAAATTAATAGGGACATTATATAGAAAAGTTTGTTAGGAAGTGATTGTTTTTAAAGTGAAAAGAGTATAAAAGATTTTAGCAAGACAAAATGCCTTGCTAAAAAAGTTCGATAAAACGTAATACTAACGTTTTGAGAACTGACGAGAACGACGAGCTTTACGCTTACCTGGTTTCTTACGTTCAACAACACGTGAATCACGAGTCATCATACCTTCAGGTTTGAGGATTGCTTTAATCGCTGGATCAAATTCTACAAGAGCCTTA
>JAFLJZ010000006.1 GCA_022712775.1 Sulfurimonas sp. | reverse complement strand
TTTAAGCGGTAAAGCCGTTGGCGCTTTAGCGACTTTTTATAAAATAAAACCTGATGAGATTTTAGTTGCACATGATGAACTGGATATCGATCCGGGAACGATAAAACTCAAACTGTCTGGCGGACATGGCGGACACAATGGTTTGAGAGATATCATAAGCTCATTAGCCAACAATAAAGATTTTTATCGATTAAGAATAGGCATTGGTCATCCCGGTAATAAAAACCAAGTCACTAATTATGTATTAGGTAAAGCGCAGGCTAATGAACAGCGCGCCATCGAAGAAAGTATTGATGAAGCACTACGCCATACCAACGATATAGTAAATGGCGAACACGATAAAGTCATGCAAAGCATGCATGGGTTTAAAGCTAATTTATAGAAGAAAAGACCTACAAGATAAAAAGACAATTTACCACGGAGAGCACAGAGGACACTGAGAAAGAAAAGATTTAGGATACTTGGATATATTTATAATCTAACTGACCTTTTTATCCTTTTAACTCTGTGTACTCTGTGCCCTCTGTGGTGAGATATTTTTGTTTTTTTTGTTTTAATAGATTAAATTTTTTGGAGTAAACCATGGGTTTCAAATGTGGCATTGTTGGCCTACCAAATGTTGGCAAATCAACACTATTTAATGCACTCACCGACGCAGGCATCGACGCGCAAAATTATCCGTTTTGTACCATTGAACCAAACACCGGTATTGTTCCGATGCCCGATCCTCGTTTGGACGCACTTGCTAAAATTGTTCAGCCGGAAAAAGTGTTACCCACCACCATGGAGTTTGTTGATATTGCAGGCCTCGTAAAAGGTGCATCGACTGGTGAAGGTTTAGGTAATCAGTTTTTAGGTAATATTCGCGAAACAGATGCCATTGCTCATGTGGTTCGTTGTTTTGAAGATGATGATGTGATCCATGTCGAAAATAAAATTGACCCGTTAGATGATATTGAAGTCATCAATACTGAGTTAGCACTCGCTGACTTGGAATCCGTTGAAAAACAGATCTTTAGAAATAGTAAAATCGCTAGAAGTGGCGATAAAGATGCCAAAGCATTGGTAGAATTGCTCATTAAATGTAAAGTATTATTAGACGAAGGCTTAGCCATCCGATCAGGTGATTGGGATAAAGATGAATTAGTCGCAATCAAACGCCTACAAATGATCACCAGCAAACCAACCATGTATATCGCCAATGTCAGCGAAGACGGTTTTGAAAATAATCCATTTTTAGATCAAGTGAGAGAATTAGCTGAAAAAGAAAACGCTGTCGTCGTTGCTATCTGTGCATCGATGGAATCAGAAATTGCCGGATTAGAAGCGGATGAACAAGCTGAATTTCTTGATGAAATGGGACTTAGTGAACCCGGATTAAACCGAGTCATCCGTTCTGGTTACGACTTATTAAATCTACAAACTTACTTTACCGCAGGCGTTCAAGAAGTACGCGCTTGGACAGTTAAAATCGATGCAACAGCTCCGCAAGCAGCAGGAGTTATTCATGGTGATTTTGAAAAAGGTTTTATCCGCGCAGAAGTAATTGCTTATGATGACTTTATCCAATACAACGGCGAAGCTGGCGCAAAAGAAGCCGGTAAATGGCGTTTAGAGGGAAAAGACTATCTAGTAAAAGATGGTGATGTCATGCATTTTAGGTTTAATGTATAAAAATTAAGAATTTCATAGACTTTCAGTTGACAAACAGAGCTCTAAACAGGAAAATACGCGCCTCTTGAGTCTTGACCAAAGTCTTCGAGATAATTTAGAAAAATGATTTAGAAAATCAAATTATGGCAAGGTAGCTCAGTTGGTTAGAGCACATCACTCATAATGATGGGGTCGGTGGTTCAAATCCACTTCTTGCTACCATATTTAAAAGGCTAGAGCCGTAGCGGCTGCTAGCCTTTTTTATGGTTCTAGCCCTGTCCTAGGATTTATGCGAACAATAAAACCTCATCTATCTCTTTAGATTTAATTTCAAACATTAGAATAATTGTTGCAGTGCATTCAGCTGATGAGCGCAATAGCTCTGGACTTCATAGGCGTGGGCATTATCGAATTATTAAACATTGTCTAGATTGTTCACCACTGACTAGTTACAAATTAACTTGAGTCCAAGCCATTTCTTTCGAATCCCAATAAACAGAACAACTCTTATTTTCAACAATCGCTAAATTAATTGGAAATAAAAAGCTCTCAATAAGCTCGCATAGTTCAAACAATGACTTTTCACATCCAAGGTCATTCTTACTTATAAATGCCGACCATGCTTTTGTTTTATCGCTATCATTAGAAAACTCTGAGCTAAGTCCTATTGGTATTTTGGAATTTATTTTTGTTTCCCGCCGATTAAAAGTATTTTGAATGGCCTCGAGTAATAAGCTGCCGTCTAGATCTTGAAGGTTAGCTATAACATAGAGATCATAATAATCTTTCAAGCGACTATTTTTCATACCCAACTTATTAATTGCATGCCACTTTTCAGATATCGCGGTATAAATAGGATAGGCTCTAAGTACCGCATCGCCCTCTCCTAACATACAAGGAATAGTTTCCAACGTTGAACTTGGACTTACCGCATCACCAAACCCTATATCAACTTGAACTTTAATCCTTGCATTTGCTAAAAGGCAAACTCCCGTTATCCGAAACCCCTGATACAAGCCATCCTTGGTAATATCTGCAACATCAATTGATTCTGGAAGAAATTGCAAACCATCAGCGACTTCAATCTTCATTATTTCTTCAAACATATTATGGATTTGCTGTTTCTCAAAGTCACCAAGGCCTAACATATCAGCATCTTTAGTAGGTCGATGCAAACTTCCACTCCATGCGACAAATAACCATGAGCCTTTCAGCATCAAATTTTCG
>JAFLJZ010000005.1 GCA_022712775.1 Sulfurimonas sp. | reverse complement strand
ATCTTAAATCTTTCTCCAAGAAAGTTTGGCATGATAAGCATTTTTGCTTTTTCAAGTTCTTGCTTGTAAAGCTTTTCATCAACATTCTCTTTTAGCATCTCTAAAAGGTCCAATATCCCCATATCTATCAAAGCTACCATTTGTGCTTTAAGTTCTATAAACTTTACTCCAGCCTCTTCATAAGCATCTTTAACATGTGCAAATGTCACATCGTATGTTATATCAGATTTTTCAAAAAGTTCTTCTCTTTTTATATCTTCATCAAAGAATGGAATCACATTATGTTTTTCATAAATTCTAAGAGAAAAATCAGGTCGTGCACCCATCTCTCCATAATCAAAACTCATAAATTCAAATTTTTTAGCAGATTGGGACATCTCTAAAGCAAATTCTTCATACCCTACTGCAATTTCACCTCTGTCCTTGAAGTATTTTTCTGCTTTTTCTTTCACCCAGTCATTGTCCACATCAAATTCTACATTGTGTCCATCTACCCGTGCTGTTTTACCTTTAAAGTACAACTCACAAGGAAATGCATCAAAGATTTCATTTGCAATAAAAAAAGCATTTTCACATTGAAGTTCTGATAAAGATTTATAGTGTGTCAGAGAAACAGCATCACCAAAAGATTCTTCAAAATAATTTTTTTGGTGTTCTTGCAAGTCATTAAATCGCTCAATAATAACAAACTTTAAACTACTCAGTAATTCTGGACGTAATGTATAAATAAACTCAACTACATCAGCTAAAAAATAACCATGATGCGCACCTATCTCGCAAATAACAGAATCTTTATTTAAAAATCCATCATCCACAAGAGAAACTATGTGTTTACCTATCGTTCCAGCAAAAAACTTACTCGTACTTACAGCTGTATAGAAATCACCACTTTTTCCAATGTTTTTATATGTTGCATAGTAACCATCTTCACCGTACAGCCACTCTGTCATATACTCACTAAAACTTTTACCTTTACGACTCGTCATCGGCGTCCCCCTTGGTTGAGGATTAGTGCCTCGCTGCATTGCATTTTAATGCTTACCATTCACATACATCTCATACAATGTTAACAACTCAAGTTGCTTATCTATCTCAAACACTTTAGAATCAAGTTCAGAGATTTGAACTGAGTTTTCTAAGGTGTCTACATCATACTGCGTTTTATATCCTGCAATAAAGAGATTTTGTGTGTCTTCTAAAAGCTTTGAATAAATCTCTTTATTTTCTAAGCTTAGACTTTTTTTCTTATCGAAATTATTAATATTTTGCATTACCTGTGTGAAAATAGCTATGAGTTCTATTTTTTTATCTTCTGCTACAAGTTGTGATTTCAAAAAATCAACTCTCGAAGATTCTATATCTCTAAAAGTATTAATATCTAATGGCATATTTACCTTAAATCCATAGTCATAGTAACTTCTCTCAGGACTTCCAAAAACAGCTACTGTACTATCTGTTTTTGTCCAGTTATATCCTGCTGTTAAGTTTACTTGCGGTAAATATTTTGCTACAGTTACATCTTTTGCATACATATTTTTTTGTGTGTTTGAATCTGCCATTTTTAGTACAATATTGTGTTGTAGAAATTCTTCTTGATTTAAAAGC
Organism: Sulfurimonas sp.; assembly: GCA_022712775.1. The sequence goes on along the minus strand of JAFLJZ010000005.1, from coordinate 1,178 downwards.
TCTAAAAAAGGTGTAGTTGTAGTTTTATAATCTAAATCACTCAAGGCACTAAAAGTAGAAATCAGCCTTTCTTTTGAAGTTTCTACATCATAAAGTGCTTGAATCACAATATTTCTCTCAATCACAGCGTTATCTAAAAAACCAGAATCTAGTTGTCCACTTAAGTACTGTTCTTTTTTAAGTTTTAGGTTGATTTCTGAGTTTTGAATTTGTAATCTTTGTCTCACTATCTGTAAATCTTTTTGTTTGATTTGCATGAGTATAGATATAGCATCTTTAATCAACTTTCTTTTTGCTACATCAACAGAATAATCCGCATACTTACGCGAATGCTCTGAAAACTTGATTCCATAATAAAGCCCACCACTTTTAAAAATAGGCTGATCCATACGAATCGCAGCAGTTTCTGAGACCTGTTTAGTTATATAGGGATTACTCTTTGAATAGTTATAATTAAGATTAATCGGAGCTATCCAAGAATCTCTTAAAATCGAAGCATCTGCTTCATTTTTTTGATAATCAAAGTCAAATTGTTGCTGTTTGTAATCTGATATATAAGTATTTAGCGTACTTCCCTTCTCATTTGCTAAGGAATGTGTACTAAATGCTACTAATAGCAGACTCAAGAGATTTAAAACCTTCATCTATTTCCTCTTTTGTTATTGTAAGTGGTGGTAAAAATCTTAAAGTATTTCTTCCAGCTTTAAGTACCATTACTCCATTTTTAGTTGCACTTGGAATGATACTAGCGAGTGTATCTGCGTCTTTAACTCTCAAACCGCACATCATACCGATTCCAACTATTTCATTGAATATATCTTTATGATTCCCATAAAGTTTTTCAACAGCCGCGTTAAAATAATCTGTATTTTCAGTTAATGCGCCACTTTTTTTATACTCTGCTAAAATATCAAGCACTTCACAAGTAGCTGCCGTACTTAAGTAATTTCCACCAAAGGTAGAGCCATGGTCGCCTGCGCTAAGAACATCCTTAAGCGATGTCATCACAACACCAATAGGAACACCTCCACCAATACCTTTAGCTAAGGTTACTATATCTGGTGTGATTCCATACACTTGCGATGCTAAAAACTCACCTGTTCTGTATCCACCTGTTTGTACTTCATCAACAATAAGCAAGATATTTTTAGATTTTAAGAGTTTTTCTAAATCTTTCA
>JAFLJZ010000004.1 GCA_022712775.1 Sulfurimonas sp. | reverse complement strand
AACACAAGTAGAGATTTAAAAGATAGTTCAACTATGGCTACTAAAGATTTCAAAGATAGTGCTATTTCAAGTTCAAACAACTTAACTAGTTCAGTAAGTACTGTTTCTGGTCATGCAAATGATTCTACTAAATCAGTTTCTGCTAACCTTAACAATGCGTCTAACACTATTTCTAATGATGCACAAACTGCTACAAGTAACGTTTCTAAAGATGCTACATCTGCAATGAACACTGCAAGTACAAATGCTAACGATTCTTTTAAAACAGCTTCAAGCAATGCTAATGACTCAACTAAATCTGTTGCAAAAGAGATGAGTTCAGTTGCTAATACTACTACTACAAATGCTGCTTCAGCTGCTAACACTGCTAGTACAAATGCTACTACAGCTATTGACTCTGTATCAACAAATACAAAAGACGCTGTAACTAACCTTAACTAGTAACAAGCTTTATTCAATAATACACTACACGCGTTTGTGTAGTGTTCCCCCCCCCCCTTCTTTCTCTTCTATCAAATCTAATTCATACAATCGAAAACCTTTTCTTTGTTTCTCTCATACTTTTTACTCCGCAAAAAAGTACGCAAAAAGCTCTCCTAACGGTTTCGATGTAGCACTGCTACACCTGCAATGGTTAGGAAGGGAAAGTAAAGAGGTAACGTATTGTTTTTCACATTTCGCCTTGCGAAATATTTCATCTAATGAAATCAATGTATAAATGCGTTACCTTAAGCTCTCTCTTTTACATACCCCTGCAGTCTCCGATAGCTATCGGAGCGAAGCTGTATGTAGAGCTATTTGCGTACTTTTTTGCGGAGTAAAAAGTATGAGAGAACGTTAAAATATTTTTAAAAGAAGTAGCTGAAGTATGTTGAGAGAGTGTCGTTACTCACTACCAAAGAATTTTAATCTTTGATAGTATCTATTGGATTGCCTTTATGAACTTCAGGAGCTATATCAGAGACATCCATGTTCTCTTTATTGATACCTTCTCCTATTTCGCATGCTACTGCAGAATCTGGGCAGATATGACTAGTCTTAGCCATTAATACAGGGATATAAAAAATTGAAACAAGTGTTGATGCGATACTACCAAAAATTAGCGCTACACCAAGACCACCAAAAATTGGGTCAGTTGCAAGAAGAAGTGAACCAAGTATAATTGCAACAGCAGTTAACATTATCGGTTTCGCACGCGTTGCTGTAGAGATTGCAATTGCTCTATTTTTTTCTATACCACTTGCAACTAATGATTTTGTAAAGTCAATGAGAAGTAAAGAACTTCTTGCACTAATTCCCATAAGAGAAATAAAACCAATAAGTGAGGTAGCAGTTAAGAAAAAGTTTACGCCAGTAAAATATAATGCAATAAAGTCAGTAAGAATATGACCTAATATAACACCAATAATCGAAAGGAAACTTCCCATAAGTACGATTCCACTTAAAACAAAAGACTTATAATACACAACCATAAGTAAGAACATTAAAACAAGTGCAGATATAAATGCTCCCCCTAAGTCTCTAAATGTATCAAGCGAAACCTTCATCTCACCATCCCATCGTAAAAGAACTTCTTCACCTGTTTTCTTATGTACGAGTCCTATGTCAAGCATGTATGTACTCATACCTCTTAGTCTTGTAATTTCGAAGTCTTTTGACAATCTTTTTACCATTAATTCACGCGTATCAAGTAATGGATATACCTGAGAGACCATATCACATTCTGCCGCTATAGTAACCATATTTCTCATATTTTTCTTAAAAATAGTAGGTGAAGATTGTGTGGAGATAATATCTACAACCTCTTTCATTGGAACCATAATACCCATCTTGTTTAAAAGTTTTAATCGCGAAAGCTTTAAAGATAAGTCTCTCTCACTTGCAGTTGCTAATGTTCTAGTTTCTTTATCAAGACTAACAAAAATTGGAATCTGATCATGTTGGTCTGCTGAATTCTTACTTGCAACTTCATTTCCCTTAAAAGCCATATAAAGGATATCACTTACTTGATCTATAGAAAGATTACTGTTTATAATCTTTTCAACATTAGGTATAAGTTCAAATCTTTCATATACATCATCAGCGATAACCTCAATATCTACAAGCCCATCTGTATCATGCATAGCCTGCTCAATTACCTTTGATGTTTCTCGTAAGAGTGCCGTATCTTTACCATAAAGATTTACAACTATTGTAGCAAATGTTGGAGGACCAGATGGCATTTCAATAAACTTAATTGTTGTTCCTTTATAAATATTCTCACACTTATCTTGAATTATAGGTCTTAATCTATGTACCATCTTGTATGAAGGTTCTGCTCTATCTTGTTTATTTGTTAAATTTACAGATATTTCTGCTTGATTTTTCATAGTCTTAAAAGCACTACCTTTTACTAAACCAGCATAATCTAATGGAACACCTTGTCCTAAAAACATTTCCATATGCAAAACAGCTTTTTCTTTTTTAAATACGCTTGCAACACATTCAACCACTTCTTTTGTTTGTGCTATTGTAGAGTTTGTAGCTGTGTCTACATATACACTAAAAGTATTTGCACTTTTACTTGGTAACATTTTTGCTAAAACAATCTCTAAAGGAATCATCGCCAATGAAAAGATTAAAAATCCTAGAACAACAAAGCCTATGAGCCTATGTTTAGCTTTTGAAGTTACAATTTTATATACAAAATCTTCCATTAATGAGTCCCCGCACGTTTAATAAGTTTTTTCGCTAAGTATGGTGTAAATACATACGCAACAAAGAGTGACACAGCCAATGCAACCGGTACATTAAGTGGTATTGGCAACATAAACTGCCCCATCATACCACCAACAAATGCCATAGGAATCATCGTAAGCATAATCGCAATAGTAGCAATATTTGTTGATGGTCCTATTTCATCTGTTGCCTCAATAATTACACGATCAAAATCTTGATCTTGTGTTTCTTTTAAGTGCATTCTTCTATGGATATTTTCAATAACGATAATAGCATCATCAACAATAAGTCCCAAACTCAGTAAAAGTGCAAAAAGAGTAATTCTATTCATTGTTTGGTCTGTCATGTATGCAATAAATAGCGTAAGTGCTAAAATCATAGGAACTGCAATCGTTACAACTAATGATTCTCTCCATCCTAAGAATGGAACTAAGATAAGCGCAATAATTCCAATCGTAATAACAAGGTGGTGTACAAGTTCATCAACGGCTTCATTTGCTCTTTCACCATAGTTTCTTGTAATGATATACCCAAGTCCATATTTATCAAGCATCGCTTCATTTTTTTCTAAGGATTCAAGAATATCACCAGCTAGCGTAACAGCATTTGTACCCTTGAGTTTAGAAACACTCAAGGTAACCTGATCTTGGTTGTGCGTAAATTCTAATAACTCATCCATGCTTTCATCATTTTCTAATTGCACATTTTTTTGATAAGAAATAAGTGCTTGTTGATGGTTTTGAATATCATAATAATAATTTATCTCGGCAATATCTTTTAAATAAATAAGAGAACCCATATATTTTGCGATGATTAAAGATCGTAAGTCTTGAACATTATTAATCGCATTTTTCACTCCAAATACAACAAGTCTATTATCTAGCGTAGGTAAACTAACTTCTGGAGAATTTTTTGCAATTGCTTGAATAGCTGTTACAACCTGACCTATAGAAATATTATATGCAGATAATTTGTCTAAATCCATAAGTACATTAAACTGAGGTTTCTTTGCACCTTTAAGTGTTGTTTTGGAAATATTTTTTATAGCATTTACTTCTTGTTGTATATCTTTAATTTTTTTGTATAAAACAACATGCGGTATGCCTTTTTCCTCTTTTTTATAAAAAGCAACAGTAACAATAGGAACATCAATATCTATATCAAATGGTTTAACCAAAGGATTCATTGCACCCGCAGGCAGCGTATCCATATTTTGCATAACTTTATCGTATAGTTTTAAGTTTGAGGATTCTCTATCCTGACCTATATAGTATTGTACATTAAGCATTCCAACATTATGCATAGCTGTTGAATAAATATGCTCAACACCTTTAATTTCAGAGAGTTTTCTCTCTAGTGGTTTAAGAATTGCACTGTTTATCTCCTCTGGATACGCACCAGGAAGCATCACAATAATAGAGCCCCCACTTACTGCGATTTGAGGGTCCTCTTCTCTTGGCATAAAAGTTAAAGCGATATAACCAAGAAAGAGAATACCAAACGCTAAGATAGCTGTTAAAGGATTATTTAAAAAACCTTTTGCTAAATGACCTGCGACATTACCTATTTTATAATCAGTCATTTCATTCCTACATATTTATTTTATTGATAATTATTAATTCTAATTCTATATAATTAACCTAAAATATAGGTAAGTATCTTCATCTATTTCTTATAACTTTTATGAAACTTTACTTTATTACACAAGCATATTACAAATAATTAAAATTAATACACGTATTAAGCTTGTATTAGAAATTATTGTATATACTTATGTTAATTATTATGTATAAAAACCCGAGGGAATTTGAATGAAAAAAGCATTACTTCTTATCTTTTTAACACTTAATCTTAGTTCATTATTACATGCCAAAGATATTGAAGCGAATAAGCTTGTAATAAAAAATGGTATGTCTTATGAAATAGGTCATTCAGTAGTATTCACAGGTAATGCTTATTATTTCTTTGCTAACAGAGTAACACGAAAAATAGTCCCTTATTACCAAGGTCTTATTGATGGTCGTCTAACAGAGTGGAGAGAAGATGGTAGCATTCAAATTATCGCTTACTTCAGAAAAGGTATTCAAGATGGCGAATATATTGCAAAATTTGCTAATGGAAAAAATGCTATCGTTGCATACTTTGAGCGTGGTCTTCAAAATGGTGAAGTTAGAACATGGTACGAAAGTGGAGTAATAAAAAGCCATTCTTATTATAAAATGGATAACCAAAACGGTGAAGCAAGAACATGGCATGACAACAATGTTTTAGCTACATCAGTTTACTATAAAAATGGCAAAAAAAATGGTCTTTTCCAACAATGGCACAGAAATGGCTTAAAGGCATATGAAGCTACATATTCAAACGGTAAACTTTTTGGAAGAATAACTTCATGGGATCAAAACGGCGTATTAATTGTTAACAATTAATAGATAAATTTAAAAATCTAGTATACAGGAAAGTCAAGTATGTCTAACACACCTATAACAGCAAAATGTTCAGCGAACATCATCGTAATCTCAGCAATACCAACATTATTCTTTGTTGCAATTATCATGGGTTACCTGAATCTTCTACCTATCAAAGTTCCTCTTTCATCTGTATTTGTAATTGGCTTCATCTATTTTGTATTTCTTCTTTTTGCAAAAAATAATGCAAACTACAGTATTTGTAAAATGCGTGCTTCGTATTTAACAATGGAAGATGAATTAAGAAATCAACTTGAAAGAAACTCTCTTGTGTTAAATGATGAAAAGAAATCTATCTTAGATATTGATGCTTTTTTACAAGAGTATTATTCAAAAACGAGAAATGACAACTTTGTTGCTGTTGCTGCCTCAGTATTTCCAATGCTTGGTATTTTAGGTACATTTTTGGCTATTGCTATCTCTATGCCAAACTTTACGGTACAAGATACAGCTGCGCTAGACAGTGAAATTACTGTGCTTCTAAGTGGTGTTGGTTCTGCATTTTATGCTTCAATCTACGGTATTCTTTTATCATTAATTTGGACATACTTTGAAAAAAGTGGTTTAAGTAAGGTAGATAAGTATTTTAGTAATATCAAAGCTTCATTTAGAAACAGTACATGGTCTCCAAACGAATTAAAAATCCATAAATATTCTCAGATGGAAATTAAAGACAACAAATTTATTACCGCATTAAAAGAAACTTTTAACCTAGATTTTGTTCAAACAATTAATGAACAGCACCTAAGAAACCTTAGAGAAATTATGAATGAAAGCAATATGAACTTTACAAATATTGCAACGCATCTCAAAAGTGCATCTACCGAGTTAACAAAAACACTTAACCAAATGGATAACAATCAAAATGCTCTTGAAGCACAAAACAGTATTGATAAACATCTTCAAAACTTTACACTTGCAACTAAAGAGTTTGAGAAGAACTCTAAAATCTTTAGTGCGCAGTTAACAATTTCACTAAACAAAACTTTTGAAAAAATCGATACAGAAGTCGGGGATATCGTAGTTAAGCTTGCTGATTTTGCAACGCATGTTAGTCTTCAAAGTGAAGAGGTTCAAAATAGTATTCAAGCATATCATAATACACTTAGTGGAAGAAAAAAATAAATGTTTAAAAGAGAATCTTCTAGGGATAGCGAAACAAATTTTTGGATATCATATGCTGACCTTATGGCAGGTCTTCTCTTTGTATTTATCCTTTTAATTGGCGCTATTGTAGTAAAGGCTATTGTTTTAAAGAATGATCTAAATTCTAAAGAAAGCACGTTGAGTAATAAAATAAATACTCTTTTTCTTAGAGACACAGAGATTCAAAAACTCAAAAAACTTTTAGCAGATAGAATGAAAGATTTACTAGATTCTGAAAATGCACTTCTTATTACGAAAAATGCACTTAAGCTCCGAACCGAAGAGATTGTTAACCTTAACAATATTTTACTTGCACACAATACTAAGATAGATGACTTTAATGGAAAAATTATCATTCTTCAAAACTTACTTGACGAAAGTAAGGCTAAAGATAAAGACCAAAATAAAAAGATACAAGACTTCCAAAGTAAGGTTTTAATACTTTCAAATACATTAACCGATAAAAAAGATACTTTAAAATTAAAAGATGAAAAGCTTATTGATTTACTTAGAATCTTAGAAGAAAAAGAAACAAATTACGATAGATTAATAGCTAAGCTTAAAGCCCAAAAAGCAAGTATTAAAAGTCTTACTGGTATCAGAATCAAAGTTATTGGAGAACTTAAAGCTGCACTTGGAAATAAAGTACAAATAGATCCAAGCAGTGGTTCATTACGACTTTCATCAAGTATTTTATTTGCAAAAAATGAAAGAATCCTTAAAGAATCATCAAAACGTGCTCTCAAAAAGCTCTATATCGAATATATGGATGCACTTTTATCAAATAGAAGTATCCGCTCTCAAATTGACCGTATTGTTATTGAAGGGCATACTGATAGTGATGGAGGATATCTTCTAAACTTGAACATATCTCAACAAAGAGCTTATGCTGTTATGAGTTACCTAGCAACGCTTGATTACACTAAGCGAAATAACCTCAAGCCTTTTCTTGTTGCTAGTGGACGCTCTTAT
>JAFLJZ010000003.1 GCA_022712775.1 Sulfurimonas sp. | reverse complement strand
CTATTGAGACGAAATGCTGCTGGTTTAAACTCTTCTACTATCTCAACATTTTGACTAGGCGTACTGTTCATTATAAGTTGTGGAAATTGGTTTTCATTTATGCAAACAGTTTCTTTTTCTTTAGTAATAACCAAAGTATTTGTATTATTTTCTTTGTTTTTTTTCAATCGTGATATTTCATTTTTCAAGCTATTTATATCTTTTTCTTTGATTATTAAAATATTTTCTATCTTTTTAAACTCTTTTTCGGATTTATTACCTTTTTTCATTAAATCTATTTGTGAAACCAAAAGAGTGTTTTTATTTTTTTCTTTATCCAAGAGTGTTTTATAGTTTTGCGCTATCTTTTCTTCTTCTATCAAATTTATTTCTACACCGATATTTTTCATATTTAAAGCCTTTTTACACTTTAAATAATCCCCTCGAAGCACTTCAATATCTTTAAGAATAGATTCCATTCTCTGTATCTCTCCTGAGTAAAGGCAAAGAGAAAATAAGATAGAAAAAATAAGAAACTTCATACTAAACCTTTGCTATTAATTTAACACCCATTTCAACATGGTGCGTATATGGAAATTGATCAAACAACGCCATATTTTCTACCTTATGCGTAGCACTCAAAATATTTAAATCTCTTACTAACGTCTCTGGATTACATGATATATAGAGTATATGTTTATATCTTGATGCAAATCTACACGACTGTTCATCCATTCCCGAACGAGGAGGATCAACGAAGATAGCATTTATGTCATACGAAGAAATATCTATCTCTTTCATTCTTCTGAATTCTCTTACACCATCAAGTGCTTGCGTAAACTCTTCAACACTCATTCTAACAAATTCTATGTTTACCACATCACCCAGTTGCATATTTGCTTTTGCAGCATTTATAGAAGACTTTGATATTTCTGTAGCTAACACCTTTCTAAATTGCGAGGCAAATGGAATCGTAAAGTTTCCTGCTCCACAGTATAGTTCTAGTAAATCACCTTCAATACCAGTTAGATTTTTTAATGCCCAAGCAATCATTTGCTCATTTACCTTAGCATTTGGTTGCGTAAAACTATTTTCAATATGTTTTGACTTGTAAATTTTATTATTTACCCTTAGTGTTTCGGTAATGTAATCTTGTCCAATGATAAGTTTTTGCTTTCTACTTCTACCTATAATATAAATCCCCAGCTTATCGGAAATATCACTAGCGAGCATTTGCCATCCATCATCAAGTTTTCTATGATACAGTAAAGAAACTACAATCTCACCCGAACTTGAACTCAAAAAATCAACTCCAAAAAGCTTAAATCCTATCTCTTTATCTTTAATCGCTTGAAGTAATTTTGGCATTAAAAGCGCTATATGTTCATTTACTTGAGGACACTCTTCTACAAATACTACGCCTTTTTTATCGGCTCTGTTCATTGCATAATGTATATCATCTCCATCGTGTGCGCCATCGGAAGTGCTTTTAGAGTGCCAAATTTTAAATTCACTACGAGAACGATAATATGATTGAGGAGACTCGGCTACAAAAAAATCTTCCGTATAAAATTCTTTGAACCTTGCCTTGTTTAAGGCTACTTTATCTGCCAATTGTGCTTCATACCCATTTTCATAGACTATACAGGCACCACATTCACCAAAATATTGACATTTCAAACTTATTTCCTTTATTTAATTGAGGCAATAAGATTACCGATAAGTAAATTCCACCCATCAATGAGAACAAAAACCAATATTTTAAAAGGCAAGGCTATCATAATAGGTGGAAGCATCATCATACCCATAGACATCAAAATAGAAGCAACTACCATATCTATAACCAAGAATGGTAAGAAGAGTAAAAAGCCTATCTCAAAGGCTGTTTTAAGCTCACTTATTACAAAGGCTGGAATCACAATTGATAAAGGAACATCCGCAACTGTTGCAGGATTTTCCATCTTTCTAATTCTAAAGAAGAGCGCTAAATCTTTTTCTCTAGTATTTCTAATCATGAAGTTTTTAAAAGGCAAGGTAGTTTTTGCAAAGGCTTCTTCATACCCAATCTCTTCAGCAATATAGGGTTTTATACCTGCATCATAAGCTTTTTGACCTACTGGTTCCATCACAAAAAAAGTTAGAATCATTGCAAGCATTACTAAAAGCTGTGTTGGAGGAACTTGCTGTGTACCAAGCGCTTGTCTTAAAAATCCAAATACAATAACAAACCTTGTAAAAGTGGTCATAACAAGCACCATACTTGGCGCTAAAAATAGTAATGTTAGTAAAACTAAAACATTTAATGAACTCACTAACTGCTCTGGAGTATCAGGTGCACCTAGTTGAAAGTTCATCGTAGGTACCGTAACAGATTCAGCACCAAAAATATACGAACTCAACACAAGAAATAAACTAAGTATTTTTATCATTACGGAGCTTGTGGCTTATCTAAAATGGAAGACTTTGCTGAAGATTTCTCATCTGATTTTTTACCATAAAAATGTAGTTCAACTCTACGATTCTTTTCTCTTCCACTCGCAGTTGCATTTGTAGCAACTGGGGTAAATTCAGCATATCCTGACGCACTCACTCTATCTGGAGCAACACCATCTAAAAGTAACTCTTGAAGTACCGATATAGCACGGGCAGATGAAAGCTCCCAGTTGTCTTTATAGGGACTTTTAGTACCTGGTCCTTGATTGTCCGTATGTCCTTGTACGCTTACCACCATCTCATTAGGAAGCTCATCAA
>JAFLJZ010000002.1 GCA_022712775.1 Sulfurimonas sp. | reverse complement strand
GGAGCTGTATTATGTCATCCCTTGCATTTATTTACGATCCATTATTTTTAGAACATGATACCGGAAAGAATCATCCTGAAAATGCCAATAGACTTCGCTCTATCTTACAAGCCATAGAACCACTTCGTGAACGCTTACTCTTTCTTGAGCCGCAACCTGCATCATTAGAACTTGTAACATTAGTACATCCTTACTATCATATCGAGTTTGTTGAAGAAAAAAGTTTACACCAAGAAGCTATAGATGCAGATACTCAAGTCTCATCCCAGTCTTTTGAAGCAGCCTTAATGGCAGTTGGGGCTGGAAAGGAAGCGGTAGATAAGCTAAACACAGGAGAGATAAAAAGTGCCTTTTGTGCTGTACGACCTCCTGGACATCATGCAACGAACACGCAAGCCATGGGATTTTGTCTCTTTAATAACATCGCTATAACCGCTCGTTATGCCCAGTCCGTGGGTTATGCAAAAGTAATGATAATCGACTTTGATGTACATCATGGCAACGGGACTCAAGAGATTTTTTATGATGATTCTAGTGTCTTTTATTTTAGTACACATGAGTATCCAGCCTACCCTGGTAGTGGATCATTTAATGAGCGTGGGAGTGGAAACGGTGAAGGGTTTACACATAACTTTCCACTGCGCTCTTTTAGTACAGATGATGATATTCTTCCTATTTATGAAGAAGAACTTCCTCTTGACATTGAGAGTTTTAAACCTGATATAATCCTTGTCTCAGCTGGTTATGACCTTCATACGGCGGACCCCTTAGCTCAATTACAAATAACAACTATGGGAATAAAAAAGATTGTAGAATCGATTATGCACTCGTGTGATGTTCCAAAAATCTTTATGCTTGAAGGTGGCTATAATCTCAATGCACTTGGAGAGAGTGTACGAGAGACACTTGATGCCATGATAGTAGCAACGCAATGAAAAAAATTATGATACTAAGCGGTGCGGGACTCTCTGCTGAGAGTGGTATATCTACCTTTAGAGACAATGATGGTCTTTGGGAAAACTACGATGTTATGGAAGTTTGTTCTACACAAGGTTGGATAAAAAACCGTAAACTAGTAACTAAGTTTTATAACGACCGTAGACGTGACATAGAGTTCAAGGAGCCAAATCTTGCTCATAAAATACTTGCACAGTTAGAACATGATTATCGTGGGAGAATCATCCATCTAACCCAAAATGTTGATAACCTTATGGAAAAAGCAGGTGCTAAAGATATAGTCCACCTTCATGGTACACTAACTGATTTACGTTGTGAATCATGTACTGAAACATTTAATATTGATTATGCACCGCAAGAAGGTAATGAAACTTGTCCAAACTGTTCAAATAAAAGAATTCGGCACAATGTTGTAATGTTTGGTGAGCCAGCACCAGAGTACGTGCATATTCAGCAAGCTATTCGAGAGTGCTCCCTTTTCATTGCTATTGGTACGAGTGGAGCTGTTATAGATATTATTCCCATTGCTAAACAATTTAAACACTCTATCATCATTGACCCTAAACGTCTCGAAACAGCAAGTATATATGACCCAAAAACCTATATAGATGAATACTTTGAGCATTTCATTCAAAAAAAAGCTGCTGATTCGATGCAAGAGATGATGAATATTATCCAAGAACATATGGGTAATTAATACAAGGCGTTATATAATACTAAAAATATTAGATGCCCCTTGAGGGTAAAAAGGAAATATTATGTCACAAACATTAATCCACAACGAAGCAGAATCAAAATATGAGTACCATATTGGTGAATACATAGCGTACATCACTTACGATGAAGATGAAAATGGGAATATGCACCTTACACATACTATCGTACCCGAAGAACTCGCGGGTAAAGGTCTAGCAAGAACTCTTTTAGAAGATGTTTTAGAAGAATTTAAAAAGAACAATAAAAAAGCAGTTGCCAAGTGTTCATACATTGTAAAATACCAAGAAAAGCATCCTGAGTTAAGTGAGCTTTTCGCTTAAATGGGAACAAAAGCAACAATTTACAAGGCTAATCTTAATATAGCCAATATGGATACGCACTATTATGCAGAGCACAGTTTAACACTTGCCAAGCACCCATCTGAAAATGATTTAAGGTTAATGATTCGAGTACTTGCATTTATCTTTAATGCGAATGAAGATTTAGTTTTTTGTAAAGGAATTGATCAAGATGATGAGCCTGACCTTTGGCAAAAAAACTTAAGTGGAGATATTGAACTTTGGATAGATTTAGGGCAACCTGATGAGAAAAGAATTAAAAAGGCTTGTGGTCGTTCTAAAGAAGTGATTATTTATCTCTATCAAGAAGGGATGGCTACTTCATGGTTTAAACAAAACCAAAAGCTTTTAAAGAGACTTAAAAATCTTAGTGTAGTCTATTTAAATATAGATGGAGATATAGAAGAGTTATGCGAACGTTCAATGGCTCTCCAAGCTAACATCAGTGATGCTGAGCTTAATCTAATTCATGAAGATAAGAGTGTATCTATAACAGAAACTATTTGGAAATAGTGTTCTGGATACTCTCTAGTTTTTCGGCTTCTATTGTTGGTAAGTTTACAACACTATCCTGATCTAGAATCTCAAAATTAGTTATTTCATTACTCTCACTATCTTCTCGTAAATATTTTAAAACACGTTTCCCAAGAGCAAAAACTTCATGTTTGATTATTTCACCTTTTTCATTATACGTTAAATTTTCGCCATGTAACTTACCATCATCATAAATTTTAGTACTTTTGATACTGCCATCTGCTTTGGAAACGAAGTATTTTGTCTCTTGTCCTTGTCTCTTGTCATCTACAAAATGCTCTAACTTTGAGGCAATGCCTTGTCTCGTAACAGATTTAACTTTTTTAATCCCATCTTTTAAAGAAATAAATTCTCTTACATACGCATCTT
>JAFLJZ010000284.1 GCA_022712775.1 Sulfurimonas sp. | reverse complement strand
TCTTCAGTACTAAGTATTGAAGAACTTGCCGAGTGGGTTTTTCTAAGCCTCAAACACAATTTTGTCTTACTAAATGATGAATGTTATAGTGAAATATACACAGATAAGCCAATCCCGTCACTTTTAGAAGCTTCAGTATTTGCTTCAAACAATACATTTAAAAATATCTTAGTAATCAACTCTATCTCAAAACGCTCATCAGCTCCAGGTCTTAGAAATGGTTTTATAGCAGGCGATGAGGAAATTTTAAAAGAGTATATGAAATACAGAACCTATGTTGGATGTGCATCCCCCCTTCCTCTACAATCTGCTGCAGCAGTTGCTTGGTTAGATGAAGAACATGTAGCATTATCAAGAGCTATCTATAACAAGAACTTTGAAATTGCAAAAGAGCTTCTAGGAACTGAGATTCCAAAGGCTACTTTTTACATTTGGTTAGAAGTCAAAGATGCAATCGCATTTACAATAAAACTCTATGAAAAATATAACGTAAAGGTTTTGCCTGGTGAATACCTAGCAAGAGAAGATTCTAAGGGTGAGAATCCTGGAAAAGGTTTTGTAAGAATTGCCCTTGTAGAATCAGAAGATAAAACAAAAGAAGTATTAAATAGAATTAAGGAATGTTTAGTTGGATAAAATTGAAGAACTAAAAGAAAAAGTATTAAAAGCACAATCAGATGCAGACATAGCAGCAATATACGTACTTCAAGAAGAAGCACTCGCGACATTCGATGAAGATACATTAAGTGGTTTTTTTGCAAATATTTTAGACCTTGCCTTAGAAAATCTAACAAATACCTTAGAATCATGTGAAACACTAAAAATGGACAATGTGCAAGACTTTGCAACACTTCGGGCACTCTATGAATATGCGATGGAGCATTATCATGGAGGGAATCCAGAAGATGCGAGTGCCTTGTTTGAAGTTCTCTCAGGTATAACAAAAGATGAAGACTTTTCTAAGGCCTTAAAGTACCATCAAAGAGCTTCTGCAGAAGGTATTTCTCTCGATACATTTATGGATGAATATGCAGACATTGAAAAAACAGAAAAAAACAATACTTTTTATATCTCTAACTTTACAAAAAAGGCACAAAAATTGCTTAAGACTCAAGAAGAAATAACTGGGAAAAAGGTAGATTAATGAAGATACACTTTATTGGAATTGGTGGTATAGGAATCTCTGGTTTAGCACAGTATATGAAGTTTCGTGGTCATGAGGTGTCTGGTTCAGATATTTCTAATTCACTTATCACTAAAAAACTTCGTGATTTAGGTATAGATGTAACAGTGCCACATTGTGAAACTGCAATTGACAACCAAGATTTAATAGTACACTCCGCAATCATCCGCCCTGATAATCCAGAAATTGTAGAAGCTAAGAGTAAAGGAATTGAAGTTCTTGCTCGACGTGAAGCACTTCCTTTGATTCTAGGTGACAGAAAAGTATACTCTGTTGCTGGAGCACATGGAAAAAGCACAACTACTGCAATCTTAACTGCCATAATGGATGGCTCGGCTATTATTGGAGCTGAAGCAAAATCTTTTGGCTCAAATGTTCGTTATGATGACAAAACAGACACAATGCTTTTTGAGGCTGATGAGAGTGACGGAAGCTTTTTAAACTCTAATCCTCACTGTGCACTTGTTATCAACGCTGAGCCTGAGCATATGGAGTATTATGACTATAACTACGAACTGTTTTATGATTCATATAAAACTTTTATAAACTCTGCCTCATGCCGTGTATTAAATGCTGAAGATCAGTTTTTATCAACACTTATAAATGATGTAGAAGCAAACTGGTTATATCCTAGTACTGAAATAACAGATATTGAGTTCGCACTTATAAACAATGAACCCCATACAAAGTTCACACTAAGAGACCTTGGTTCATTCGCAGTTTGGGGCTTTGGAAAGCATATAGCTCTTGATGCCTCATTAGCAATTTTAGCTGCAAATGAATCAATGGACATTGAAGATATTAGAACTAATTTACTAAGCTTTAAGGGTATCAAAAAACGTTTTGATATTATCGGAGCTGAGGATGACCGTGTTATTATTGACGACTATGGTCACCACCCTACTGAGATTAAGGCAACATTTGAATCAGTAAAAGAGTATGCTGCACTTAAAGGTTTTGATAAAATAACTGCTATTTGGCAACCACATAAATACTCTCGTACTATAGATAACCTTGATGAATTCATTAAGTGTTTTGATGGGGTGGGAGAGCTTATCATTCTTCCAGTGTGGGCAGCAGGTGAAGCACCTAGAAATATCGACTTTGAAGAAAAATTTAAACGCTATAACCTCACTATGGCAGATAAAATTAAACGCGCTAACAATACTATCACTGTTATTAAAGATGAAAAAGACTTAGAAATTTTAGATAAAGGTCTTATAATCGGTTTTGGTGCAGGTGACATAACTTATCAAATTAGAGGTACAGCATAATGACATATATATTTGGAATCATCATAGTGGGGTTGTTTTTTGCAGCTCTGAATTATTTTACAGACCTTAACCATTCTCAAAAGTGGTGGGTTACTACTATTGTTTTAGCTATTCTTTCTATCGCAGTTATGTTTAATGAGTATAGCGAAAACCAAAGTAAAAAAATACTTAGTATTGTTATGCATTTTAATCAAGGCAAGACTATAAGCTGTGAAGATGTACAAGTTAATAATAAAGAATTCACCTTAAGTACCGGTACCTATACCTTTATAGGAAAAGAAAAAACACCACACTACTCACAAATGATTAGTCTTGCAAATTGTGAGTAAAAAACGAATATTTTAAAAGACAATTAAGTTTACTTTCTATAAGATAATTCTATGAATACTTATAGACAAACTATTGTAACTATAGATGATATTGATATTTTTCTCAAAGAGAATACTATTGAAGATAATTCTCAACTACTTATTCAATTTTTTTGTGGTGTATCAGATATAAAAATCATACAAAAATTTCAAGAATACTTTAAAACTAATTTTCCAAAGGCAACATTAATAGGTAGTACAAGTGATGGTATTATTGACGGAGATACTGTTCATATACTTGATAATAGTCTACTTGTCTTTACTCTCTTTAAAGAAACCACACTTAAGTCACTTATCATAGATCATGATGACAGTTTTCATGACTATTTTAAATCAGGTTTTATGTTAGCTTCAAACCTTATAACAAAGAAAACTAAAGTTTTCATAAGTTTTGCAGATGGAATACATACAAACGGTGAAGAATTTGTTAAGGGAATCAGTTCATTTAATAAAAATGTAACTATTGCTGGTGGTCTTGCTGGTGATAATGGAGAATTATCACAAACATATGTTTTTGATAAAGAGTACATAAGTTCAAATGGAGCTATTGCTGTAGCCCTTGATAGCGACATTCTTCAAGTAACTACCCAATACAGTTTTGACTGGATGCCTATTGGAAAACAATTGAGTGTTACTAAATCTATAGATAACCGTGTATATGAGATTGATGGGATGACAGCTGTAGACTTATACTCAAAATACTTAGGTGAAGAATTAGCATCCTTACTTCCTCAAGTTGGTATAGAATACCCTCTCATAATTGAAAGAAATGGTATAGATACCGCACGCGCTGTTTTATTTAAACATGAAGATGGATCACTAACTTTTGCGGGGAATATTCTAGAAGGTGAGCTTGTTCGTTTTGGAATTGGAAACGTAGATACAATTCTAGAAGGTGGAGTAAGCAATCTACGAAGTATTTTAGACAAAAGTTCAAAAAAAATAGAAACGTTTTTTATTTACTCCTGCATGGCACGGCGAAGATTTATGGGTCATCATATAGAAAAAGAGCTTACCCCATTTTCACAAATAGCTCCTACAGCAGGTTTTTTTACTTACGGAGAATTTTTTCACTCTCGTGGAGAAAACCAGCTTCTTAATGAAAGTATGACAATTCTAGCCCTTTGTGAAAGCACAAAAGAGCAAGATGTAAGTATAGATAACTCAGTGGTCAATGAAAAATATTTTAAAGTAAATCCTTTGCACATTGTTTCACACCTTACAAATATTATATCTAACGAACTAGAACACCTCAATAACAACCTAGAATCTAGAATAAAGCGAAATACAGACATCATATATAAACAAGCTTACTTTGAAAAGCTAACAGGACTACCAAATCGACTAAAGCTTATTAATGACTTAGCAGAACATACAGGCAAGACTTTATTACTTTTTAATATAGACGACTTCACACTTGTGAATGATTTTTATGGGCATAGTACAGGTGATGCTATTTTAAAAGAAATAGCTTCTGCCTTAAATATATTTGCTGCTGTTGAAGATGCTACAGCATATAAACTTCCATCTGATGAATTTGCACTTATTTTAGAAAAAAAATATACTTCAAAAGAACTCAAACTCTTAATAAAAGAGCTCGTTAAAAAACTTAAAAATAGTTATATTACACATGACTATTATCAAATTAAAGTTGATGTCACCATCTCATCTGCAACAATTACACCTGATGAGCTTGGACTTGCAAACGCAAATATGGCACTCAAACTTGCAAAAAAGAGAAATGTAAGCTATTTAGTCTTTGATGAAGCCTTGATGATTTCTAAAAACTATGAAATCAACTTAAATATGGCAACAACAATTAGAGAAGCGATAGATACTGATAACATTGTTCCTTATTTTCAACCTATATATGATGCGCATACAGGGAAAATTAACAAATATGAATGTCTCGTGCGATTAATTACAGTAGATAATGAGGTATTAACACAGATCGGAAGA
>JAFLJZ010000001.1 GCA_022712775.1 Sulfurimonas sp. | reverse complement strand
TAAAGTCTTATGCAAAACTTATAGAGTTAGAATCTAAAAAATTCTCTAAAGAAGTAAATATTATGGAAGTGTGTGGTGGTCATACACATACAATTATGAAGTATGGATTAAAACAACTTCTTCCTAAAAATATACACTTTATTCATGGTCCTGGGTGTCCTGTTTGTGTGATGCCAAAAGAGAGAATAGACCATGCGATAACTCTAGCTAAACAACAAAATGTGATTCTAGTAACTCTAGGTGATATGATAAAAGTTCCGGGAAGTAAAGGAAGCTTACAAGATGCAAGGGCTAGTGGTGCTGATGTACGATTTGTTTATTCTCCTCTTGATTGTATAAAAATAGCAAAAGAGAATCAAGATAAAACAGTTCTATTTTTTGCCATAGGCTTTGAGACTACAACACCGATGACAGCTGCACTTATAAATCAAGTGATAAAAAAAGATATTAAAAACATACTATTTCATATAAATCATGTAACAGTCCCTGAGCCTATGAGGGTATTACTAGATGATAAAGAGAACAAGATAGATGCCTTTATCGGTCCCTCTCATGTGAGTGTAATAAGTGGAAGTAAGATTTATGATGCGTTCGCTACTTATTATAAAAAACCAGTAGTTGTTGGAGGATTTGAGCCCGTAGATGTCATAAAGTCCATCTATATGATTCTAAAACAAATCAACGAAAAAAGATGTGAAGTGGAAGTAGAATACACTCGAAGTGTTAGCTACCACGGAAATATCCAAGCACAAAGTTTAAATGATAGATTTTTTGAAAAAAGAGAAAGTTTTAGATGGCGTGGTATTGGTGATATCGCTCATAGTGCCTTAAGGCTTAAAGATAAATACGCCTACTTAGATGCAGAGGTAGTCTATAAAGATGTGCTAAGCAACGAGCAAATAGATGACCATAAGCTTTGTATCTGTGGAGAGATTTTAAAAGGAAAGACAAGTCCAAAAGATTGTAAGGTTTTTGGAACTGTCTGTACGCCATCTACACCTTTGGGAAGCTGTATGGTAAGTAGTGAGGGTGCATGTTCAGCATACTATAAATATGGAGATATTTTATGACAAGAATTCAAAGTGGAAAGTGCCATTGGTTAGCACTTCTAAAAATTCAGTACAGCGAGGCACTAAATGCCGAGTCGTAAAAGACTTTACATTATAAGACATGCAAAATCGAGTTACAAAGACATGAGTTTAGCTGATTTTGATAGACCTTTAAATAAACGTGGAAAATTAAACGCACCCTTTATGGGAGCGAAACTAAACAAAGCAAAAGTAAAACCAGACATCATCCTCTCAAGTCCTGCATTACGAGCGAAAATAACAGCAGAAATTATTGCAAAAGAAGTAAAGTACTCCAAAGAAATAATCTTTAATGAGAGCATGTACGACACAAGTGTACGGACCTTACATAAGATTCTAACCAAGCTTGATTCTTCAAATGAAACAGCCTTTATATTTGGACATAACCCTGACTTAGAAATGTTGACTGAGTACTATGTAGAGTTTGATGAAAATATCCCAACATGTGGAATTGTAGAGATAGAGTTTGATTGTAAAAAATGGAAAGATATAAGCGCAAAAAATGCTACACTTATCTCGTTTGATTATCCGAAAAAGTATAAATAAATACAATTAGATATAATTAAGTAGATAAAAACTAAGGTTTAAAATATGAGTTATCAACCACCTTCTACTATTACATCAAAGATACTAAATTTAGTAAGTGCAATTAGTGAAACATTAGGTGAAATTGAGAGTACTCAAAGCAATATTGTTACCCCATATTTAAGAAAAAAAAATCGTATAAAAACTTTGGCTTGAACTTTGGAGATTGAAGGGAATTTTTTAGGCGAAGAAAAAATCACTTCAATTATAGATGGTAAAAGAGTTCTTGGAACAGTACGAGAACTTGCTGAAGTTGATGGAGCTATAAAAGCTTATGAAAAATTTGAAGAGTACAGGTACAATTTAGAAGAAGATTTACTTCAAGCACACAAAATACTGATGAACGAGATTCTAACAACAGCTGGAGAATATAGAAGAATTAATGTTGAGGTTGGTGATAGTGGGGTAAGTTATATCGCACCACCATATGATAGAGTTCCAGAGTTAATGAGTGATTTATTTCAGTGGTTAAAAACATCAGATGAGCATCCATTAATTAAAAGTAGTATTTTTCACTATGAGTTTGAATTTATTCACCCATTTAGTGATGGAAACGGCAGAATTGGAAGGCTCTGGCAAAGTGTGATTTTATATAATTATAAAACTGTTTTTGGCTCTTTAGCTATAGAAAGTATAGTCAGAGATAATCAAGATAAGTATTATAAAGCACTAGAAGATTCTACAGACCTAGGCGAGAGCACTCCTTTTATTGAGTTTATGTTAGAGGTTATTTTAGAAGCGATAGACAAGGTCGGTAATAAAGTCGGTAATGCTTTAACAGATAATCAAATACAAATTATTCAAAACATGAAAGAAAATCCAAAAATATCAGCTAAAAAACTATCAGACATAGTTGGAATCTCTACAAGAAAAATAGAAGAGAATATAGCTAAGTTAAAAGAGATGAAGGTGATAGAAAGAGTTGGCGGTACTCGTGGGTATTGGGAAGTGAAATAAATGACTAATGAACAAAAAAATCTACTTAAAAATAAAATTGTTGAAGATATAAAAACAATGCAAAATGAAATAGAATGTTTAAAAGAAAAAACACAGCCAATAAGTCCTGAACGCTTGATGCTTCTCCTAGAATCTACACATTGTGTATCGTGAAAATCTGAGTTGAATTTGTAGGTAAACATAGAAGTTGATATTTATGCTATAATACTTTTAAAAGTACTATTAAGGATACTATTATGACTATTAGTGCAAATGAAATTAAAATGAGAGGGGTTTCTATATTTGAAAACCTCTTGAGTAAATTTGATGAATTAACCATAAATGTTCGCGGTAAAGACAAGTATGTAGTTCTTGACATAGAACGCTATAAAGAACTACGAGCAAATGAACTTGATTTAGCGTATATAAACACAATGAAAGACATAGAAAAGGGCAACTATAAAACACAAACTGCTTCACAACATGAAGAAGAATTGAAAAATGCGCTACAAAATACTTAGGACAGATAGCTATTTTAAAAAAGTAACGAAGTTTTTAAAAAAGCATCCTGATATGTTTGATCGGTATATAAAAACTATGAAAATACTAGAAGTAAATCCTCATCATCCCTCTTTACGATTACATAAGCTCAAAGGAAATATGGGAGAATATCATTCTATATCTATAAACTTAGAATACCGTGTAATCATTGATTTTATTATTAGAGATAATGAGATTATTCCTATAGATATTGGGACACATGATGAGGTTTATTAAAAAAAGGAACTAAAATGCAATACAGATACATAGGAAAAACAGGCTTACGTGTTACCCCTATCTGCTTAGGGACTATGAGTTTTTGAATAAGAATTATTCTACAATTCTATAGTCTTTCTAGAAGATGGGTCTTTAGCTTCATTAAATAATTGTTCAAAAAATATTTTATATTTTTCACATTCATCTTGTTTAAATAATAGGCTACTTTCTATTGGTATTCTATTTTTTAGTTTCCATAAAAAAACTTTATTCATATCAAAAAGACCAAAATCAATACTCTCTAAATCACTTAATAATGCTGTAATGATAGGATTGTTATCAATTTCTTTTTTGTATATATATCGTACAGAAACATTAATTGCAGATTGTTCCTCTAATGTTAGTTTTAATTGTTCTTTTTCTGAATCATCATCTATGATAAAGACTTTTTTAATTACTACATTTTCACCATCTATTATAATGTCCCCAGAAAAACAACCCACTTAATAAAACATTCTTATTCTAAATAGTAAAATAAGAACAGAAAAAGAGGATATTACAGATGAGTACGAAAAGAAAAACATATAGTGCAGACTTTAAAGCAAAACTAGTTT
>JAFLJZ010000285.1 GCA_022712775.1 Sulfurimonas sp. | reverse complement strand
AGATAAAGGTACGTGAACAGCCATTTGATCCCCATCAAAATCGGCATTGAAGGCCGCACAAACTAATGGGTGAAGCTGAATAGCTTTACCATCAATTAGTTTAGGGTGAAATGCTTGAATAGAAAGTTTGTGAAGTGTTGGAGCACGGTTAAGCATAATTGGGTAACCATCAACTATTTCAGCCAGACATTCCCAAACTTCATTTGTTTTTTCTTCAATCATTTTTTTAGCAGCTTTAACTGTAGTTGCGTAACCCTTATCTTCAAGTTTTGCAATAAGATGTGGCTTGAACAGTTCTAGAGCCATTTTCTTAGGCAATCCACATTCATCCATAGTTAAGTTTGGTCCAACAACAATTACAGAACGACCAGAAAAGTCAACACGTTTACCTAATAGATTCTGACGAAAACGTCCTTGTTTCCCTTTAATAATCTCAGATAATGATTTAAGTGGACGTTTATTAGCACCTTTAACGGCATTAGCACGACGACCATTATCAAATAATGCATCTACTGATTCTTGAAGCATTCTTTTTTCATTACGAACAATAATTTCTGGAGCTTCTAGTTCAACTAAACGCTTAAGACGCTGGTTACGGTTTATAACACGACGGTATAAATCATTTACATCAGAAACTGCAAATTTACCACCATCAAGTGATACAAGTGGTCTTAAATCTGGTGGAAGAACTGGTAGAATAGTTAACATCATCCAAGCAGGATTATTACCAGAATTTAAAAAACTCTCAATAACTTTTAAACGCTTGTTAATTGTTTTCTTTTTAGCTTCAGATTTTGTTTGTGTAATTGCCTCTTTTAGCATAGTGAATAAATCCACTAAATCTATAGATTCTAGTAAATCACGAACAACTTCTCCACCCATACGAGCTTTGAAACCTAAAGCATCAAATCTTTGAACTAATGTACGGTACTGTTCTTCATTTAAAACATCGTATTGAAGAACTGGTGTTTTTGCTTCTGCATCATAATATGCTTCTCCACCAGTCTCTACGATATATGCTTCATAATAAAGTACACGTTCTAAATCTTTCATTTTGATACCAAGAAGTGTTCCAATACGAGAAGGTAACGAAGATACATACCAAATATGTGCAACAGGAGTTACAAGTTCAATGTGACCCATACGAGTACGACGAACCTTAGTTGAAGTAACTTCAACTCCACATTTCTCACATACTACACCCTTATAACGCATCTTTTTATATTTACCACAAAGACACTCATAGTCTCTTACAGGACCAAATATTTTTGCACAAAAAAGACCATCACGCTCAGGTTTAAGTGTACGGTAATTGATAGTTTCAGGTTTCTTAACTTCTCCATGACTCCATGACATTACCTTCTGGGGTGATGCAAGACGAAATTGTAGTTGTTTAATATCTTTTGGTCTGTTTTCTTCAGTTACTGCAACTGGTACTAATTTACTCATCTTCGTCCACCTCGTCCATAATCTCTACATCAAGCGCTAATGCTTGAAGTTCTTTTGTTAATACAAATAGTGTTTCAGGGATACCAGATGGTGGAACCAGTTCACCTTTTGTAATTGCTTTATAAGCACGTACACGACCATCAACATCATCTGACTTGATAGTTAGCATCTCTTTAAGAACGGCAGAAGCTCCATACGCTTCAAGCGCCCAAACTTCCATCTCTCCAAATCTCTGACCACCAAAGAGTGCCTTACCACCAACTGGTTGCTGTGTTACAAGAGAGTACGGTCCAGTTGAACGTGCGTGAATTTTTTCATCAACTAAGTGATGAAGCTTAAGAATATACATGTAACCAACGTTTACACGCTCTTTAATCTTCTCACCAGTAAGACCATTGTAAACAACAGTTTTACCATCAGCATCCATTTTTGCAAGTTCAAATAGTTTGTCAAATTCTGCTTGATTTACGCCCTCAAAAATTGGAGTAGCAAAACGAACACCACCATCTGCCCAATCTCTTGCGTATCTTAAGAATTTTTCATCACTCATATCGCCAATTACTTTAACTGCATTCATCATTCCAGCAATATCAGCAATAGCTATCATTTTTTCACGCATATTAGCAACAAAATCTTTTTGTTTTGTCTCAAACTGCTCTAGAATCTGGTTACCAAGTTCACGACCAGCCATACCAAGGTGCATCTCTAAAATTTGACCAATATTCATACGTGAAGGTACACCTAGAGGATTAAGACATACATCAACTGAACGTCCATCTTCCATATAAGGCATATCTACTTCAGGAACGATAATAGAAACGATACCTTTATTTCCGTGACGACCAGCCATTTTATCACCAACTTTAAGTGGGCGTTTTGTAGCTATATATACTTTTACATATTTAACAACACCATTTGGAAGGATGTCATCTTTTTCTAAAATAGTAAGTTTTTCTTCATGCTCATCTCTAAAAACACGTTTTTGTTTTTGGAAATAATTTTTAGTTTTTGTATATTCATTTTGAATATCTTCACTAAACGATTTAACAATAGCATTCATTGCAAAACGACTTACTTCAAGTAAATCATTTCCATTAATAATGTCACCTTGTTTATAATCAGTTTCGCCAATTTTAATGTCATTTAAAAGAGTCTCTTTAGTTAAAAGTTTAGTAACTCTTAACATCTCTTCTTTATCTATCATAAGAAGTCTGTCATAATGCTCACGCTCTAAATAATCACGCTCTTCTTTTTCAAGTTCAAGTGAACGAGGATCTTTGTCATAACCTTTTTTTGTAAATATTTTAATATCAACAATTACTCCTTCCATAGACGGTGCACAGTAAAGTGATTTATTTACAACATGTCCAGCTTTTTCACCAAAGATAGCACGTAAAAGTCTTTCTTCTGGAGTTGGTTTAACTTCACCTTTTGGAGAAACCTTACCAACTAGAATCATACCGCCACTCACATGCGTACCAATTTTTACGATTCCAGATTCATCAAGGTGTGCTAATTCATCATCACGAACATTAGGAATGTCACGAGTAATCTCTTCTACACCATGTTTAAGTTCACGAGCTTCTAATTCTTTTTCATAAATATGTACAGATGTAAATGCATCTTTACGGATTAATCTCTCTGAGATTACAATTGCATCCTCAAAGTTATAACCATTCCAAGGCATGAATGCAACCATAGCATTTACACCAAGAGCTAACTCACCTTGATCCATATTTGGACCATCAGCGATAACTTGACCTTTTTCAACTTTATCACCAATTTTAACAATTGGTTTTTGAGCAAAAGAAGTATTTTGATTTGTTCTAAGATTTTTAGTTAATGGATAATAATCTATATAAATTTCTCCATCATCATTTCCCATGACATAAATATGTTTACCATCAACTTTTTCAATTACACCTGAGCGCTTTGCTTGTATACATTGCCAAGCATCACGAGCAACAAGTTTTTCAACTCCCGTTCCAACCATTGGAGAAGTTGGACGTAAAAGAGGCACAGCCTGACGTTGCATGTTCGATCCCATGAGTGCACGATTGGCATCATCATGTTCTAAGAACGGAATAAGTGAGGCAGCAACACCAACAACCATATGAGAAGAAAGGTCAGCATAAGCACAATCTTCTGCTTTACCATTTAAAATCTCACCATCTTGACGGATTACAATTATGTCTTCTACAAATTGACCATTTTTATCAAGTTTATTTGAAGCAGCTGCAATTTTCACACCCTCTTCTTGTGTAGCTGTAAGATAAATAACTTCACTTGTTACTTTACCATTTTCTACAACTTTATAAGGTGCTTCAATAAATCCATGCTCATTAACTTTTGAGTATGTTGCAAGTGTATTAATAAGACCAATATTTTGACCCTCTGGAGTCTCAACTGGACAGATTCTACCGTAGTGAGTCGGATGAACATCACGTACTTCAAACCCAGCTCTTTCTTTAACAAGACCACCCTCACCAAGTGCCGATAAGCGACGTTTGTGAGTAACTTCTGAAAGTGGATTCGTTTGATCCATAAACTGAGATAATTGTCCACCAGAAAAGAATTCCATAATAGTTGAAGTAATCATTTTTGAGTTAATTAAATCATGAGGCATAAGTTCAGACATTGGTCCACTCATCGTAGATAATTTATCACGAATTGCTTTTTGCATTTTGATTAAACCATTATGTAACTCATTACCAAGTAATTCACCAATCGAACGGATACGACGATTACCTAAATGATCTCTATCATCAATATGACCTTGACCATTTTTAACTTTAATAACATATTTTACTGATTCTATAATATCTTGATGTGTTAGTACTGTAATGTATTGGGGAATATCCATACCAAGTTTATGATTCATTTTCATACGACCAACTCTTGTTAGGTCATATCTCTCAGGATCAAAGAAAAGTTGATTAACAAATGCTTTTGCAGCATCTTTAGTTACTGGCTCACCTGGTCTCATAACTTTGTAGATACGAATCGCAGATAAATCATTTTCATCTTCAATCTCTTCAGTTTGCTTAAGAAGTTTAAGAGAATCAGCATCGGCGTTAAATGCATTGATTATAGAACTATCAACACCATCAGCTAAATCATTTGCAATTTTAAATTCAGTTACACCAATTTCAGCCATTTTCTTTAATTTAGTTTCATCAATATGAGTCATCGTGTCAAAAAGAATCTCACCAGTTTCAGGATCAATTATTGGTTGAGCCAAATATCTTTCGATTAAAGTTTCTAAAGGATATTGAACTTCTTTTAAACCATCATCAACAAATTTTTGAGCTTTTTTTACAGAAAGTCTTTTACCATTTGCAACAAGAATTTTTGAATCCATATCTACTAAATCATATCCTAAGCGACCAATATAATCAGTTTGATTAAAAGAAACAGAGAACATATTCTCATTTATTTTAATTGTTTGAATAGGATAAAATAGTTTTAAAATATCTTGTTTAGAATATCCTAAAGCACGGAACATAATAGTTACAGGAACTTTACGACGCTTATTAATTCTCATATAAAGAATATCTTTTGGATCATACTCAAAGTATAACCATGAACCACGATCTGGAATAATTTGACCAGTATAGATTAGTTTATTTCCAGCAGTAGTAGATTTTTCTTCTTTAAAAATAACACCAGGAGAACGGTGGAGCTGATTAACAACAACTCTTTCAACACCATTAATGATGAATGAAGTTCTGTCTGTCATAAGTGGAATATCACGAACAAATATATTTTGTTCTTTAATATCTTTTACACCAAGTTTCTCTTTAGTATTTTCATCTCTGTCCCATAAAACAAGACGAGTTTTCATTCTTAGACTTACTGCGTAAGTAAGTCCACGCTCCATACATTCTCTAACTGTATATTTTGGTTTTCCAACTTCAGAACCAATGTATTCAACAGTTAGTCTGTTTTGAGTATCATGAATAGGGAAAACTGATTGAAATACATTTTCAATACCGCTATCAGTTCTATCTTTATCTTCTAACATTAGAAACTTGTCATAAGAGTTTTGTTGTAATTGTAGTAAATTTGGTACTTCAATTTGCTGAGGAGTTTTTGAAAAGTCTACACGAAGACGATTTCCGGAATATAAAGTGTTTAACATATGCTAACCTCGATAAGTAATTAGTATCAATTCAAGCGTCCTTGAATGATTTAGTTGAGGCTCAAATCTGAGCTTTATTTTATAGTGCTTATAAACGACATAAGGGCACTTTTAAGAAGAGAGGTGTTTCCCTTCTTAAAAGCGCCCAAAAAAATTGAGAGCCGAAGCTCTCTAAGTTAATAACACAGGTAAACCTGCGTACCCCTAACTTATTTAATTTCTGCTTCTGCGCCAGCTTCTACTAAAGCAGTTTTAGCTTCTTCAGCAGCATCTTTATCTACAGCTTCTTTGATTGTGTTTGGTAAACCTTCACAAGCTTCTTTAGCTTCTTTTAGTCCAAGACCAGTAAGAGCACGAACAGCTTTAATAACCGCAATTTTCTTAGCACCAACGTTAGTAAGTACTACATCAAATTCAGTTTGCTCAGCAGCAGCTTCACCACCACCAGCAGCTCCACCAGCTACAGCAACAGGTTGTGCAGATACACCAAATTTTTCTTCAAATTCTTTTACTAATTCAGAAAGTTCTAATACTGAAAGTCCTGAGATAAATTCTAATACGTCTTCTTTAGTTACAGCCATGTGTAATCCTTTAATTTTTTTTAATTGTTTAACTGCTTATGCAGCTTCAGTTTCTTTTTTCTCTTTAAGAGCGTTAAGTCCGATTGTAAAGTTAGCAACTGGAGCCATCCAAGTAGCAGCAAGCATACCAAGTAACTCTTCACGTCCTGGAAGCTTAGCGAATGCTTCAACTTTCGCAGCATCAGCAGCTTCACGATCAATGTAAGCAGATTTAATTACAAATATTTCATTCT